>NZ_JAHBDR010000051.1:0-79756 GCF_019956575.1 Pseudomonas sp. A-R-19 | reverse complement strand
GGCTGGCAGGCCGCTATCGCTGGCAAGCCAGCTCCTACAAGGGATCGACGTATGTCTGGGAGATATTGGTTGGCTGGCAGGCCGCCATCGCTAGCAAGCCAGCTCCTACAAGGGATCGACGTATGTCTGGGAGATATTGGTTGGCTGGCAGGCCGCTATCGCTGGCAAGCCAGCTCCTACAGAAAAGCAAAAGCAAAGACAAAAGCCGCGTACACCCGCCGCTCTTCACCACTCATCAGGCCGAGCGTTAGCTCGCCTGCAGCTCTTGATCTTGATCCACCCGCCCCCTCGGGAGGCCTCGTTCCGGTGTTCATCCGGGGATTGGCGCGCAGCGCCGTTCGACGCAGTCGAACTCATCGCATGTAGGTGCCAGCGAAGCCAACCGGAGGGCGATGCCCCCGGATGAATGCCGGAGCGAAGGAACCCCGAGTCTAAGCGAGGGGCCGTACGCAAGGGGCGAGACCTTTTGGTTCCTTTTGTGTCGTTTGACAAAAGGGACTCGCCGTAAGGGCGAAACCATAAGTGGCCGTTACCGCAGAAACGGATATGCACTCCGTTAAAAACCCAAACCCACTCACCTTGCCCCACCACCACAGACAGCTAACATCAAACAAAAGGAAAATATCTACACCCCACCCCTCAAGTTGAAGGACTCGACAACCGACACAGTGCTAATAGCCTAACTCGTCAAGACAACTGCAAATCGGCCAAGCAGCAGGCAAAATCCCCCAAGGATGATTGTCCCTTTGACTGCCATCACCGGATTGCCAATACTCATGGCAACTTGATGCTACCCGCACGGAACAAGGAATAACCCTTTGAAGCTGGAACTCAAGAACAGCTTGTCGGTGAAGTTGCTCCGGGTCGTGCTCCTGTCGGCATTGATCGTCGGCGTGGTCTTGAGCTGCGCGCAGATCGTGTTCGATGCCTATAAAACACGCCAGGCCGTCGCCAGCGATGCCGAGCGCATCCTCGACATGTTTCGCGACCCCTCGACCCAGGCCGTCTACAGCCTGGACCGGGAAATGGGCATGCAGGTGATCGAAGGCCTGTTCCAGGACGACGCCGTGCGCCAGGCCTCCATCGGCCATCCCAACGAAGCCATGCTCGCGCAAAAATCCCGCGAGCTGCAGCAATCGAGCAGCCGCTGGCTGACCGACCTGATTCTTGGCAAGGAACGCACCTTCACCACCCAACTGGTCGGTCGCGGGCCTTACAGCGAGTATTACGGCGACCTGAGCATCACCCTCGACACCGCCACCTACGGCCAGGGATTCATTGTCAGCTCGGTGATCATCTTCATCTCCGGCGTACTGCGCGCGCTCGCCATGGGGCTGGTGTTGTACCTGGTCTATCACTGGCTGCTGACCAAGCCGCTGTCGCGGATCATCGAGCACCTCACGGAAATCAACCCGGATCGTCCCAGCGAACACAAGATCCCGCTGCTCAAGGGGCACGAGAAGAACGAACTGGGCATCTGGATCAACACCGCCAACCAGTTGCTCGAGTCCATCGAACGCAATACCCATCTGCGCCATGAAGCGGAAAACAGCCTGCTGCGCATGTCCCAGTACGATTTCCTCACGGGACTGCCGAACCGCCAGCAATTGCAGCAGCAACTGGACAAGATCCTCGTCGACGCCGGCAGACTGCAACGCCGGGTCGCGGTGTTGTGTGTCGGCCTCGATGACTTCAAGGGCATCAACGAGCAGTTCAGCTACCAGACTGGCGACCAGTTGCTGCTGGCCCTGGCCGATCGCCTGCGCGGCCATAGCGGTCGCCTGGGTGCCCTCGCCCGCCTCGGTGGCGACCAGTTCGCCCTGGTCCAGGCCGATATCGAACAACCCTACGAAGCCGCCGAGCTGGCGCAAAGCATTCTTGATGATCTGGAAGCGGCGTTTGCCCTCGACCATCAGGAGATCCGCCTGCGCGCCACCATCGGCATCACCCTGTTCCCCGAGGACGGCGACAGCACCGAGAAGTTGCTGCAAAAGGCCGAGCAGACGATGACGCTGGCCAAGACCCGCTCGCGCAACCGCTATCAGTTCTATATCGCCAGCGTCGACACCGAAATGCGTCGCCGCCGCGAGCTGGAAAAAGACCTGCGCGATGCCCTGATCCGTAACCAGTTCTACCTCGTCTACCAGCCGCAGATCAGCTATCGCGATAACCGCGTGGTGGGCGTCGAAGCCCTGATACGCTGGCAACACCCCGAGCACGGCCTGGTGCCGCCAGACCTGTTCATCCCGCTGGCCGAACAGAACGGCACCATCATTGCCATCGGCGAATGGGTGCTGGACCAGGCTTGCAAACAGTTACGCGAATGGCATGACCAGGGTTTCAGCGACCTGCGCATGGCGGTGAACCTGTCCACGGTTCAATTGCACCACGCCGAACTGCCGCGGGTGGTCAACAACCTGCTGCAGATGTACCGCCTGCCACCGCGCAGCCTGGAGCTGGAAGTCACCGAAACCGGCCTGATGGAAGACATCAGCACCGCCGCCCAGCACCTGCTCAGCCTGCGCCGCTCCGGCGCGTTGATCGCCATCGACGACTTCGGCACCGGCTATTCGTCCTTGAGCTATCTCAAGAGCCTGCCGCTGGACAAGATCAAGATCGACAAGAGTTTCGTTCAGGACCTGCTCGATGACGACGACGATGCGACCATCGTTCGCGCCATTATCCAGCTGGGCAAGAGCCTGGGCATGCAGGTGATTGCCGAAGGCGTGGAAACCGCCGAGCAAGAGGCCTACATCATTTCCGAAGGCTGCCACGAAGGTCAGGGCTACCACTACAGCAAGCCGTTGCCGGCGCGGGAACTGGGTGCCTATTTGAAACAGGCCCAACGCAGCAATGCCGCTATTTTGTAAAAAACACAACCCTCCTGTAGGAGCGAGCCTGCTCGCGATGATCGTGAACGATGACGCGGGCAACCTGAAAAAACGCGTCGCCTTGAAGTCCTTCGCGAGCAAGCTCGCTCCTACAAGGTTGCGAGCCACCTTCCGTGAATACGAAATATTTCCACCTACAACTCTTTACACATAATGCGAAAGATTTGCATTATGTCGCAGTTTTGCGTGCGCACAGCACGAATCCACCCCCTTTCGAAGCAGGATGTTCGCCATGATTCGTATGCCTCTGGCTACCGCCAGTCTGTTGGCCATCGCTATTTCCCTCGCCGGTTGTGGCGAAGGTAAAGACAAAGAAAAAGCTGCCGCGCCTGCGCCAGCTGCCAGCACTGCGGCTGCCCCGGCTGCTCCAGCTGCTGCGCCTGCCGCTGCCGGTAAAGTCGACGAAGCTGCCGCCAAAGCCGTTGTCGCCCATTACGCCGACATCGTGTTCGCCGTTTACAGCGATGCCGAATCCACCGCGAAGAACCTGCAAACCGCAATTGACGCCTTCCTCGCCAAGCCGAACGACGACACCCTGAAAGCCGCCAAGGCTGCCTGGGTTGCCGCTCGCGTGCCTTACCTGCAGAGCGAAGTGTTCCGCTTCGGCAACACCATCGTTGACGACTGGGAAGGTCAGCTGAACTCCTGGCCGCTGGACGAAGGCCTGATCGACTATGTCGACAAGTCCTACGAACACGCCCTGGGCAACCCGGGTGCCACTGCCAACATCATCGCCAACACTGAAGTACAGATCGGCGAAGACAAGGTCGATGTCAAAGACATCACCCCGGAAAAACTCGCCAGCCTGAACGAACTGGGCGGTTCCGAGGCCAACGTTGCCACCGGCTACCACGCCATCGAATTCCTGCTCTGGGGCCAGGACCTGAACGGCACCGGCCCTGGCGCCGGCAACCGTCCGGCCTCGGACTACCTGGAAGGCAAAGGCGCTACCGGCGGTCACAATGATCGTCGTCGTGCCTACCTGAAGTCCGTGACCCAGCTGCTGGTCAGCGACCTGGAAGAAATGGTCGGTAACTGGAAGCCGAACGTGGCCGACAACTACCGCGCCACCCTGGAAGCCGAACCGGCTGAATCCGGCCTGCGCAAAATGCTGTTCGGCATGGGCAGCCTGTCCCTGGGCGAACTGGCGGGCGAGCGCATGAAGGTTTCCCTGGAAGCCAACTCTCCTGAAGACGAACAGGATTGCTTCAGCGACAACACCCACAACTCGCACTTCTACGATGCCAAGGGCATTCGTAACGTGTACCTGGGCGAATACACCCGTGTCGACGGCACCAAAATGACCGGCGCCAGCCTGTCGTCCCTGGTGGCCAAGGCCGACCCGGCTGCCGACACCGCCCTGAAAGACGACCTGGCCGCCACCGAAGCCAAGATCCAGATCATGGTTGATCACGCCAACAAGGGTGAGCACTACGACCAGTTGATCGCTGCCGGCAACACCGCAGGCAACCAGATCGTCCGTGACGCCATCGCATCCCTGGTCAAGCAGACCGGTTCGATCGAAGCCGCCGCTGGCAAACTGGGTATCTCCGACCTGAACCCGGACAACGCTGATCACGAATTCTGATCAACGCTGGCTGAGTGAAAAAGGCGACCTTCGGGTCGCCTTTTTCATATCTGCTGCACACATCCCGGTGTGGGAGCGGGCTTGCTCGCGAAGACGGCGTCACATTCAACAATTGTGGTGACTGACACACCGCCTTCGCGAGCAAGCCCGCTCCCACAGGGGGGTTATGGGTAAGCCAAATTACCTGCCCCACATCAAGCAAACGATAATTCCTCTTATTCAATTTCCTATCCCCTGTTAGACTTTGCGCCCTTGTTTTGCTCGTCTTGCAGGATGTCTGATGCCCCCGCTGCCTCTTCGCTTGTCCGCACTGTTTCTGGCCCTGGGCCTGAGTGCCTGCGATGACGCCCCGAAATTCACCCAGGCCGAACCCGGTGAAGCCCGCTCTGGCGGCAGTGCGACGGTGCGCAAGACCGATCAGAATGCGTTTTCCATGCCTTCGGCGAACCTGCCGCCGTCACGGCGTGTGGATTTCAGCGTCGGCAACAGTTTCTTCCGCAGCCCCTGGGTGATCGCCCCTTCGACGACGACCGCCCGCGATGGCCTCGGTCCCCTGTTCAACACCAATGCCTGCCAGGGCTGCCACATCAAGGACGGCCGCGGCCATCCGCCAACTCCGGACGATGTGAACGCCGTATCGATGCTGGTACGCCTGTCGATTCCCGACGCCCCGGCGTATGCCAAGGTCATCGAACAGCTCGGCGTGGTGCCGGAGCCTGTCTACGGTGGACAGTTCCAGGACATGGCCGTACCCGGTGTGGCCCCCGAAGGCAAAGTGCGGGTCGATTACGCCGCCGTGCCGGTTCGCTTCAAGGACGGCACCGAAGTCGAGTTGCGTAAACCAAGCCTGAACATCACCCAGCTGGGCTACGGCCCGATGCACCCCGACACTCGATTCTCGGCACGTGTAGCGCCGCCAATGATTGGCCTTGGCCTGCTCGAAGCGATTCCAGACGAAGCGATCCTGGCCAATGCCGAGGCACAGGCCAAGGCGAAAAACGGCATTGCCGGACGCCCGAACCAGGTGTGGGACGACGCCCAGCAAAAGACCGTGTTGGGCAGGTTTGGCTGGAAAGCCGGACAACCGAACCTCAATCAACAAAATGTTCACGCGTTTTCAGGCGATATGGGCCTCACGACCAGCCTGAGACCCGTTGATGACTGCACGGACGCGCAAACGGCTTGCAAACAGGCACCCAGTGGCATCGGCCCGGATGGCGAGCCGGAAGTCAGCGATAACATCCTGCGCCTGGTGCTGTTCTATAGCCGCAATCTTGCCGTCCCGGCCCGTCGCGACGTCAACGCGCCTGAAGTGCTGGCCGGCAAAACCTTGTTCTATCAGGCCGGCTGCCAATCCTGCCACACGCCGAAATACACCACCGCCGCCAACGCGGCCGAACCTGAACAGGCCAATCAAGTGATCCGCCCGTACAGCGATCTGCTGCTGCATGACATGGGCGACGGCCTGGCCGACAACCGTACAGAATTCCAGGCCAGCGGCCGCCAATGGCGTACCCCGCCATTGTGGGGCATCGGCCTGACACAGGCGGTCAGCGGCCACACCCAGTTCCTGCACGACGGCCGCGCCCGCAACCTGCTCGAAGCGGTGCTCTGGCATGGCGGCGAGGCGACAGCGGCGCAGCAACAGGTTTTGTCTTTCAATGCCGAGCAGCGCAGCGCGTTGCTGGCGTTCCTGAATTCCCTTTAACACGCATTCCACTCGCGGGAGCCCAACATGTTCCGTCCCAAACTGTTGTTCACCAGCCTTGCCGCACTCGCCCTGGGCGCCTGCTCGCCCCAGGATCCGCAAGCGGTCACGTCGGCGGCCATCGCCAAGTCGGTGATCCTGCCGACCTACACCCGCTGGGTTGAAGCCGACCGTCAATTGGCGGTCAGCGCCCTTGCCTACTGCGAAGGCAAGGAAACCCTGGAAACGGCCCGCGCCGACTTCCTGCATGCGCAAAAAGCCTGGGCCGAGCTGCAACCCCTGCTGATCGGGCCATTGGCCGAAGGCAACCGTTCGTGGCAGGTGCAGTTCTGGCCGGACAAGAAAAACCTGGTCGGCCGGCAGGTCGAGCAACTGGTCACCGCCCAGCCGCAAATCGATGCCGCCGCACTGGCCAAGTCCAGCGTTGTGGTACAGGGTCTCTCGGCCTACGAATACATTCTGTTCGACAGCAAGCCTGACGTGGCCAACGCTGAGCAGAAGAGCAAGTACTGCCCGCTGCTGGTCGCCATCGGCGAACGCCAGAAGCAATTGGCCGAAGAGATTCTGCAAACCTGGAACAACACCGACGGCATGCTCGCGCAAATGAGCAAATTCCCGAACCAGCGTTACGCGGACTCCCACGAAGCGATCGCCGAACTGCTGCGCGTACAAGTCACGGCCATCGACACCCTGAAGAAAAAGCTCGGCACGCCGATGGGTCGCCAGAGCAAGGGCGTGCCGCAACCGTTCCAGGCCGACGCATGGCGTAGCCAGTCGTCCCTGGCCAGCCTCGAGGCCAGCCTCGCGGCCGCCAAGACAGTCTGGGAAGGTGTGGACAACAAAGGCCTGCGCAGCCTGTTGCCGAGCGAGCAGAAACCCTTGGCCGACAAGATCGATGCCGCCTATGCCGCCTCGCTGAAACTGTTCGCCGGCAACCAGCGCTCGCTGACCGACATGCTCGGTGACGACGCCGGCCGCCAGCAACTCAACGATCTGTACGACAGCCTCAACGTTGTCCATCGCTTGCACGAGGCTGATCTGGCCAAGGCGCTGGGCATCCAACTGGGCTTCAACGCCAACGACGGCGACTGATGGGGGCGAGTTCCATGCTGCGACGCCAGGCTCTGACCTTGGGTAGTTTGTTGCTGGGTGCGGTGACGCTGGGCGGCTGGAAGCTGTTCAAGCAAAAGGACAAGAGTCCGTTGTTGCTTTCGGCACGGGACGATACCGATGGCCAGCATTACGCTGTCGGTTATCGGCTCGATGGCACCCAGGTGTTCGCCACCCGGGTCGGCCAGCGTTGCCACGACATCATCAACCACCCGACACAGCCGATTGCGCTGTTTGTCGCCCGCCGTCCGGGTACCGAGAGCTACCTGATCGACCTGCGCGACGGCGCGCTCCTGCAAACCGTGGTGTCGCAGCCAAACCGGCACTTCTACGGACACGCCGTCATCCACCACAGCGGCGACTGGCTGTACGCCACCGAAAACGACACCACCGATCCGGGTCGTGGCCTGCTCGGCGTGTACAAATTCGAAGGTGAACGGCTGGTGCACAGCGGTGAGATATCCACCCACGGCCTCGGTCCGCACCAGGTGTCGTGGATGCCCGATGGCGAAACCCTGGTGGTGGCCAACGGCGGGATTCGCACCGAAGCCGAAAGCCGGGTGGAGATGAACCTCAACGCCATGGAACCAAGCCTGGTCCTGATGCAACGTGATGGCACCCTGCTGAGCAAGGAAACCCTCGCCCAGCAGATGAACAGCGTGCGCCATCTGGCCATCGCCAGCGACGGCACCATCGTTGCCAGCCAGCAATTCATGGGCGCGGCCCACGAGTCATCGGAGCTGCTGGCGATCAAGCGTCCCGGCCAGCCTTTCGTGGCGTTCCCGGTGCCCGAGCACCAGTTGCAAGCCATGGGGCACTACACCGCCAGCGTCGCGGTACACAACGACTTGCGCCTGGTGGCGTTGACTGCACCACGGGGCAACCGGTTTTTCATCTGGGACCTGGACAGCGGCGAAGTACGCCTGGATGCGCCACTACCTGATTGCGCCGGGGTTGGCGCCGTGGCCGATGGTTTTGTCGTGACCTCGGGCCAGGGACGTTGCCGCTACTACGACTGCCGCCAGACAAATCTTGTTGCAAAGCCGCTGGAGCTACCCGCAGGGCTCTGGGACAACCATCTGCATCTGATGGCGTAAACACCCGCCAAACGCATCCCCTTACAGGAGCTGGCTTGCCAGCGATGGCAATCTCGAGAACAGCGTAAATTCAACGGCACTATCGCCGGCAAGCCGGCTCCTACAGGTTATGGGGTTCCAATAAACAGCCATTGGAATCCCTTTCCCAGTCGGAGTAATGTGCCCGACTGTCTCACCTGATTTTCTCCAAGGAACTGGAATATGCTGCGTCGCCGCATGCTGATCATGTTGGGTGTTGTTTTGCTGATTGTGCTGGTCCTGGGCGCGTACAAAGCCTTCTCCGTCTATACGATGATTCAAGGCTTCTCCGCACCCAAACCGCCCATCAATGTCGCTGTGGCCACCGCCACCGAACGTCCGTGGCAATCCCGGCTGCCCACGGTCGGCACCCTCAAGGCGCTGCAAGGTGTCGACCTGAGCCTGGAAATTGCCGGTACCGTCACCGACGTGCAGTTCGAGTCAGGGCAGAAGGTCAAGGCCGGCCAGCCGATCGTGCAACTAGACAGCGCCGTGGAAACCGCCCTCCTGGAAACCGCACAGGCCGACCTCGGGCTGGCCCAGGTGGATTACACCCGTGGCAGCCAGCTGGTGGGCAGCCAGGCGATTTCCAAGGGTGAGTTCGACCGGCTCTCGGCCGTTCTGAAAAAGAGCAAGGCCACGGTCAACCAGCTCAAGGCGGCGCTCGAGAAAAAACGCATCATCGCGCCGTTCAGCGGCACCATCGGCATTCGCCAGGTGGATGTCGGCGACTACGTGGCCAGCGGCACCATGATCGCCACCCTGCAAGACCTCAGCAGCCTTTACGTCGACTTCTTCGTCCCGGAACAATCGGTACCGAAAGTCGCCATCGGCCAGCCGGTTCAGATCATCGTTTCGGCCTATCCGACCCAGACGTTCCCCGGCACCATCAGTGCAATCAACCCCAAAGTCGAAAACAGCACCCGTAACGTTCAGGTCCGCGCCACCCTGTCCAACCCCGATGGCAAGTTGCTGCCCGGCATGTTCGCCAGCCTCCAGGTGCTCCTGCCCAACCCGCAGCCGCGCATCGTGGTACCGGAAAGCGCGATCAGCTACACGCTCTACGGCAACTCGGTGTACGTGGCCGTACCCAAGAAGGCCGAAGATGGCAGCCTGGAAAAAGACGACAAGGGCCAGCCAGTGCTGATCGCCGAACGGCGTTTTGTCGAAACCGGCGAACGCCGCGATGGGCAAGTGATGATCACCAAGGGCGTGCAGAACGGCGAGACTGTGGTGACCGCCGGCCAGCTCAAACTGGATAACGGTGCACACATCGCCATCAGCGACGACAAGACCCTCGCCGAGCAGAACAGTGCGCCACGCGCGAACTGATCAAGGAATCCCCATGGCTTTTACCGATCCGTTCATTCGCCGCCCGGTTCTCGCAACCGTCGTCAGCCTGCTGATTGTGCTGCTGGGCTTCCAGGCCTGGAGCAAGCTGCCGCTGCGCCAGTATCCGCAAATGGAAAACGCCCTGATCACGGTGACCACCGCCTACCCCGGGGCCAACGCCGAGACCATCCAGGGCTATATCACTCAACCGATGCAGCAAAGCCTGGCCAGCGCCGAGGGCATCGACTACATGACCTCGGTCAGTCGCCAGAACTTTTCGGTGATCTCGATCTACGCACGCGTGGGCTCCAACAGCGACCGCCTGTTTACCGAACTGCTGGCCAAGGCCAACGAGGTCAAGAACCAGCTGCCCCAGGACGCCGAAGACCCGGTACTGAGCAAAGAATCTGCCGATGCATCAGCGTTGATGTACATCAGCTTCTTCAGCAAGGAATTGAACAACCCGCAGATTACCGATTACCTGTCACGGGTGATCCAGCCGAAACTGGCGACCTTGCCCGGCATGGCCGAGGCCGAGATCCTCGGCAACCAGGTCTTTGCCATGCGCCTGTGGCTGGACCCGGTGAAGCTCGCGGGTTTCGGCCTCAGCGCCAGCGATGTGACCAACGCGGTGCGCCAGTACAACTTCCTCTCGGCCGCTGGCGAGGTGAAAGGCGAATACGTGGTCACCAGCATCAACGCCAATACCGAACTCAAGTCCGCCGAAGCGTTCGGGGCAATCCCGCTCAAGGTCGACGGCGACAGCCGTGTGCTGCTGCGCGATGTGGCGCGTGTCGAAATGGGCGCGGAGAACTACGACACCATCAGTTCGTTCGGTGGCACCCCTTCGGTGTACATCGGCATCAAGGCGACGCCCGGCGCCAACCCGCTGGAAGTGATCAAGGAAGTGCGCAAGATCATGCCGGACCTTGAGGCCCAGCTACCGCCGAACCTCAAGGGTGAAATTGCCTATGACGCCACCCTGTTCATCCAGGCCTCGATCGACGAAGTGGTGAAAACCCTGTTCGAAGCGGTGCTGATCGTGATCGTGGTGGTGTTCCTGTTCCTCGGCGCCCTGCGTTCGGTGGTGATCCCGGTGGTGACCATCCCGCTGTCGATGATTGGCGTGATGTTCTTCATGCAGATGATGGGGTACTCGATCAACCTGCTTACCCTGCTGGCGATGGTATTGGCCATCGGCCTGGTGGTGGATGACGCCATCGTGGTGGTGGAAAACATTCATCGCCATATCGAGGAAGGCAAGACACCGCTGGATGCCGCTATTGAAGGAGCCCGGGAAATCGCCATGCCGGTGGTGTCGATGACCATTACCCTCGCGGCGGTGTATGCACCGATCGGTTTCCTGACCGGCCTGACCGGGGCGCTGTTCAAGGAGTTTGCCCTGACCCTGGCCGGCGCGGTGGTGATTTCCGGTATCGTCGCCCTGACCCTGTCACCGATGATGTGTGCGTTTCTTCTGCGCCACGATGAAAATCCCAGTGGCCTGGCCCATCGCCTGGACATGATTTTCGAAAGCCTCAAGCGCCGCTACCAGAGCATGCTGCACGGCACCCTCAACACCCGGCCGGTGGTGTTGGTGTTCGCTGTGATCGTGCTGTGCCTGATTCCGGTCTTCCTCAAGTTCACCAAATCGGAACTGGCTCCGGATGAGGACCAGGGCATCATTTTCATGCTGGCCAACGCCCCGCAACCGACCAACCTGGACTACCTGAACACCTACACCGACGAGTTCATCTCGATCTTCAAGGCCTTTCCCGAGTACTACTCGTCGTTCCAGATCAACGGTTTCAACGGCGTGCAATCGGGCATCGGCGGTTTCCTGCTCAAGCCATGGAACGAGCGCAGCCGTACCCAGATGGCGATCCTGCCCGAGGTTCAAAGCAAACTGGAAAGTATCCCCGGGTTGCAGATTTTCGGCTTCAACCTGCCGTCCCTGCCGGGCACCGGCGAAGGCCTGCCGTTCCAGTTCGTCATCAACTCCGCCAACGATTACGAATTGCTATTGCAGGTGGTCGACCGGGTTAAAAAACGTGCGATGGAATCCGGCAAGTTTGCCTTCGTCGACGTTGACCTGGCCTTCGATAAACCGGAAGTGGTGGTGGATATCGACCGCGCCAAGGCCGCGCAGATGGGGGTTTCCATGCAGGATCTGGGAGGAACCCTGGCGACCCTGCTGGGCGAGGCCGAGATCAACCGCTTCACCATTGAAGGTCGCAGCTACAAGGTCATCGCCCAGGTCGAGCGGCCGTTTCGCGACAATCCGGACTGGCTGAACAATTACTACGTGAAAAACACCAAGGGCGAACTGTTGGCATTGTCGACCCTGATCACCATCACCGACCGTGCCCGACCACGCCAACTGAACCAGTTCCAGCAACTCAACTCGGCCATCCTGTCCGGCGTGCCGCTTGTGAGCATGGGGGAAGCCATCGACCTCGTGCGCCAGATCGCCCGGGAAGAGGCGCCCGTCGGTTTTTCCTTCGACTACGCCGGCGCGTCGAGACAGTATGTTCAGGAAGGCAGTGCCCTCTGGGTCACCTTTGCCTTGGCACTGGCGATCATTTTCCTGGTACTGGCGGCCCAGTTCGAAAGCTTCCGCGACCCGTTGGTGATCCTGGTCACCGTGCCCCTGTCCATTTGCGGCGCATTGATTCCGCTGTTCCTGGGTTGGTCGAGCATGAACATCTACACCCAGGTCGGGCTGGTGACGTTGATCGGGCTGATCAGCAAGCACGGCATTCTGATCGTCGAGTTCGCCAACCAGCTACGCAAGGACAAGGGACTGACGGCACGGGAAGCGGTGGAGGAAGCGGCGGCCATCCGCCTGCGTCCGGTCTTGATGACCACCGCGGCGATGGTGTTCGGCATGGTGCCATTGATCATCGCCACCGGTGCTGGCGCGGTCAGCCGGTTCGACATCGGCACGGTCATCGCAACAGGCATGTCGATCGGCACTTTGTTCACCCTGTTTGTGTTGCCCTGCGTGTACACGCTGCTGGCCAAGCCCGATAAACCTCGGGAAACATAACTCAATAACTGTAGGAGCCGGCTTGCTGGCGATGGGCTCAAGTGCCCCGCGTTTATTCAGTTCATACGCGTTATCGTTAACGACCATCGCCAGCAAGCCGGCTCCTACAAGGGACCGTGACCAAACCAATGAAAGCCCGAAAAAAAAGGCCTCGCTAATGCGAGGCCTTTCATTTGGGCTTCAATCGGTTCAACTTTGCGGCCTCAATCCCTGAGAAAGTCCGAACATGAACAGCAACAAGTCATGATCGGGTTGAGTGGCCACGGATGCCTTGGCAACCCGTGGCAATGGACAATGTTCTTCTGCGCTTATCGAGCTGAGAACCTGGGGGCGCGGTTGCTCCCAGGCTGCCATCGCGATTGATGCAACTGCCAAGGCTCCTACCAGAAACAAACCTCGTGCAATTTCGAGTTTCATCGCTATAAACCCTTGATAGCGCTGCCAAACGCCGTCTCATAAAAATAGACGAGCTTTTTCCAGTCTGCATCGCTGAACGACGAGTGGCGACGCAATTGCTTCATGTCATGGGCAGCAGCGCGATAGGCGGTCAAACGCTGTCGGCATTTCTCCAGGTCGATCAGGGCAATTTCGACCTTGGCCGACTCGCCCTCCCCGGTCACGCGAACGAATACGTGCTTGATGTAGATGCAGCTGTGCTGCCAGCGCCCCTTGTGCATGCGGGCCAGGTTTTCAGCCAGGTCCTTGAGCACACGGTCGTTTACGGCTTCACCATGACGTTCGCGGCCGCCACCAGCGTACCAGTGCTCGATTTCCTCGAAGCCATCCAGTGACTTGGTGACCAGCAATGCACGCCACTTGTGCACCGGATCGCGCTGTGCGCCGCAGAAAACGATTTGCGGAACCCGTACACCAAGCGCAGTTACACCGGTGAGGGCAGCTTGCTCGCGCAGCACCGTAGGCCGCCCGAAAGGGTGCAGCCAGCTGCGATGGATATGCCCGGTCTGACGCTTGACGTAGAGCAGCTGACCATCACTGCCCATAACGCGTTGAACGCCGCTTTCCCCGCCGCGACGGACGTTGGGTTCTTCTACCCATTCACCGCGCTGATTCCAGAAGTAATCGAAGCGGTCCTGGGAAGCGACTTCCGTTTCTGCTGCACACTGCACTGCCATCCTGTTACCTCTTGCGTAATACGTAAACTCGCCACATGGCATAGAGCGGCAAAAAGTCCAGTTGTTCCTGGATGCGGAAACCCGCCTGCTCAAATTCCTTTTCTACTGTAGCGGCCGGTAACACAAACCGGTTTTGGTAACCTTCCTGCCCACGTGTTTTCTCCGACCGCTTGCGTTTCCAGGCCTTGAAGTTGCCATCGACCCACAACGAAAGGATCACGCTGTCACGGGAAACGCGCTCGAATTCGCGCAAAATAGCCATGCGATGCTCGGCTTCACCGATGTGGTGCAGCAAGCGCATGCAAAAAATGCTGTCGACGGCGTTGTCCGGCAAGGCGATGTCGAATGCAGAAGTGTGCAAGGGTTGTACCCGTTTCACCACATCGGCAGGTTGCGCCTGGGTGGCGATCTTCAGCATGGACTCCGAGTTATCGGCGCCGATGATCACGCGGTTGGGCTTTTCGGCCAGCATGGGCCAGAAACGCCCTGCACCGCATGGCAAGTCGAGGACCAGGCCAGGCTCGCCCACCAGGGCCAGCGCCTTGCGTGCCAGTTGCAGGTCACGCCAGTGAGACAATTTACGGCCGAGACCGTCCTGGTGCTTACGCAGATAACGCTGTGCGTGTTGATCGTCGTACTTTTCGGAAAAATCTAGTTTGATCGGGCCGTCCATCATCAGGTCTCCTGAACTTCTGATAACAACTACCTTAGGTTTCGTGGTGTCGGTTACAGGTGATCCAATTGTGAAAAAATTGTTAAGGAAACCTAGAAGTATTACAGGGTTTTACAGAAATGATAGGGCTTCCTGGACGCATGGCCCAATGGATTCAAGCTCGGGACAACTCCACCTGAAAACGGCAGCCACTGGGTTCCATGGTTGTCAGACTGACGCTCCAGCCCTGGTTTTCACAGATCCGCTGTACCAGTGAAAGCCCAAGGCCCAAGCCTTCCCCGCGCTTTTCAGTGCCACGAACGAACGGTTCGAACATCGCCTCGCGTTTTTCCTCGGGAATGCCCACACCACTGTCTTCGACCAGAAAGCCCGTGCCCGTCAGGGTCAAGCGGATAAAGCCCTGCTCGGTGTAATGCAGGGCATTGCGCAGCAAGTTCCCCATTACCGCATGCAAGAGCGTTGCATTGTAGACTTCGGCCCCAGGCTTGCCCGGCTCGAAGATCAGCTTCAACCCTTTGCTTTCAATGGGCTCGCGCCACAGACCGAGCAGGCCCTCGGCCACCTGGCCCAGGGACTGCTGTGGCGACATGCTGGCGTCTTCGCGCTGGGCTCGGGCCAACATCAGGAAGGTTTGCACCAGCTCACGCATTTCTTCACAGGCTCGGCCGATGCGCTCGACCTGGGCGCGGCCGCGCTGATCGAGACCGGGGTTTTCCAGCAACAGCTCGCAGGAACTGGCCAGAATCATCAGGGGTGTACGCAATTCGTGGCTGACATCGCTGGTAAACAACCGCTCGCGGGTCAGGGCTTGACGCAAGCGCCCGAGGGTGGCGTCGAAGGCCACGGCCAGTTCGCCCACTTCGTCGGCGGCATAATCCGGGGCCAAGGGCGGAGCCAAACCCAGCAGTTGATCGCGATGGCGTACCTGGCGGGCCAGGCGCACCACCGGTGCCATCACCTTGCGGGCCAGGACCCAGCCGAGAAACACCGCCAACGCCAGACTGAGCACGAAACCCACCAGCACCACGGCAAACAGCACCCGCTCACGCTCTTCAAAGTCGCTCTGATCCTGCAACAGCACGTACCGTCGGCCGTCGACGATTTCGACCATGGCGTGGTACGACAGGTTTTCCCGGAACACCTCGTGGAAACCCGGCTCCAGGTGCCGCAGATCCTTGGGCAACCTGAAATCACCCGGACCGCTGCTGAAGTAGAACAATTGGTCCGGCTCGGGTCGATGGCTCCAGTCCGTGACATTGTCCATCAGCAACAGACGCTGCAAATCGCCGCCCAGGCCTGCCGAAATCAGTTTTTCCTCCACCAGGTGCACGGTTGCCACGATGCCCATGGCAAAGGCACCTGCCACCAGCGCGCTCATCAGTGCAAAGGCAATGATGATGCGTTGAGAAAGGCTCTGCTTAAACTCCATTACGCCCCTCTGCCAAGCGATACCCCACACCGTGCACGGTTTGCAGCAACGGCTTGGCGAACGGCTTGTCGATCACCTGGCGCAGCTGGTGGACATGGCTGCGCAGGCTGTCGCTGTCCGGACAGTCATCGCCCCAGAGCGCTTCTTCAAGAATTTCACGGCGCAACACATGCGGGCTTTTCTGCATCAACACCGCCAGCAATTTCAGGCCGACCGGGTTGAGCTTCAGCAACCGTCCTTCGCGGGTGACTTCCAGGGTGTCGAGATCATAGTTGAGGTCGCCGACCTGCAAGGTCCTTCGTCCACCGCCCTGGGTACGACGCATGACCGCTTCGATACGCGCTGCCAGCTCAGACAGGGCGAATGGTTTGATCAAATAGTCATCGGCACCGGACTTGAAGCCTTGCAGACGATCATCCAGTTGATCTCGCGCCGTGAGCATGATCACCGGCGTCTCGCGGCGGGCATCTTCGCGCAGGCGCTTGCACAGGGTATAGCCATCAATGCCGGGCAACATGATATCGAGCACGATCAAATCGTAGTGCTCGGTGGCCGCCAGATGCAGGCCAGACAAACCATCCTGCGCGCAATCCACGGTATAGCCTTTGAGCCCCAGGTAATCGGCCAGGTTGGCCAGGATATCGCGGTTGTCTTCAACCAATAGAATTCGCATGGGTATCTCTCCGTCCACAGTAATGGCCGTCATGGCCCGCGCAGCTTAAGGCCAAGTGTGGCTCACGGCTAGGGGAAGGCTATGAGTGAATCAATTCGTTCAACCAAAAGGTAAGATTGACAAGTTTTTCACTATCGAATCACACGTTGACTACAGCGGATGATGAAGACTGTCACGCGATTGATAATAAGGAATGTAGAAAATGGACTCTTTGAAGACGGCACCCATGCGTTTTTTGCTGCTGGTGACCGGCACCTGGCTGGCAATTTTTTTTCTGACTCGAACAGTCCTGCTCCTCACACACCTGGATGAGGCCGGAAGCGGCTTCCTGTCGGTGTTTGGTATCGGGCTGCTCTACGACCTGGGTTTCATTGCCTACGCGGCACTGCCCATGGGCCTCTACTTGTTGCTGTGCCCGCCGGCCCTTTGGCGCACTCGTGGCCATCGCTGGTTTCTTCAAGGTCTATTGACCGTCAGTTTGTTCGCGATGCTGTTCACCTCGGTGGCCGAGTGGCTGTTCTGGGATGAATTCGGCGTTCGCTTCAACTTCATCGCCGTCGACTACCTGGTGTATTCCGACGAAGTACTGAACAACCTGCTGGAGTCATACCCGATCGGCACGCTGCTGAGCATCCTCGCCGTGCTGGCCGTGGTCCTGAGTTTTGCATTGCGCAAACCCTTCAAAGCTGCACTCGATGCGCCGTTGCCGCCGCTGCGTGGCCGCCTGCTCAATGCACTCGGCTTGTTGATCGTCGCCGGCCTGAGCCTGCAGTTGCTCAGCCAGGATGCCCCGCGCGCCCAGGGCGGCAACGCCTATCAGAATGAACTGGCGAGCAATGGCCCTTATCAGTTCTTCGCGGCATTCCGTAACAACGAACTGGACTACCCGCAGTTCTACAGCACACTGCCGTCGGCCGTGGCTGCCCAACAGATTCGCGCTGAACTGGCCGAGCCCAATGCCCGCTTCGTGGGTGAAGACCCGCAGGACATACGCCGGCAGATTGATAACCCCGGCGCACCGCGCAAACCCAATATCGTGCTGGTCACCATTGAAAGCTTCAGCGCCAAGTACATGGGCAGCAACGGCGACACCCGTAACCTGACCCCCAATCTTGATGCCTTGCGCAAGCAGAGCCTGTACTTCAATAATTTCTACGCCACCGGCACCCGCACCGACCGCGGCCTGGAAGCCATCACCCTGGCGATTCCGCCGACGCCAGGCCGCTCGATCGTCAAGCGCGTGGGTCGTGAAAGCGGCTTTGCCAGCCTTGGCCAGCAACTCAATGCCGTGGGCTACGACAGCGTATTTGTTTACGGCGGGCGCGGATACTTCGACAACATGAATGCGTTCTTCAGCGGTAACGGCTACCGCATCGTGGACCAGAGCAGCGTTGAGGAGTCGGAGATTCACTTCAAGAATGCCTGGGGCATGGCTGATGAGGATCTCTACAATCAGACACTGAAACTGGCCGATGCCGACTACGCCAAGCAGCAGCCATTCCTGCTGCAATTGATGACGACATCCAACCATCGCCCTTACACCTATCCGGACAACCGGATCGACATCAAGTCGGGCAACGGCCGTGACGGCGCAGTGAAATACACCGACTACGCGATTGGTCGGTTCCTTGATCAGGCGCGGCAAAAACCCTGGTTTGACAATACAATCTTCATCTTTGTCGCCGATCACACCGCAGGCAGCGCCGGCAAGGAAGACTTGCCTATCGCCAACTATCAGATTCCGCTGTTCATCTATGCACCCAAGTTGATCGAAGCCCGGGAAACGGCACAATTGGCCAGCCAGATCGATCTGGCGCCTACTTTGCTGGGACTGCTCAATCTGGATTATGAATCGACATTTTTTGGACGTAACCTGTTGCAAGATAACCCGCTGCCACCACGGGTGGTGGTCGGCAACTATCAGCACCTCGGGTTGTTCGACGGCAAGGACCTGGCAATTTTGAGTCCTCGCCAGGGATTGCGTCGTCATGATGAAGCGCTGACCGAAAGCCGCGAATCCCGGTCCAGTGCCGATGACCCGCTGATTACTCGCGCCATCAGCTATTACCAAACCGCCAGTTATGGCTTCAAGCAACAGCTGCTTGGCTGGAAGGCGCCCAAGGAGGGTGTCGGTCAAGTCGGCGAACGTTAACTGAATCGCCCCGGGCTGATGCCCCGGGGCTTTTCCTTTGTTCAGGATCCACCATGTCATCAACCGCTGTCCGCCCCGTTCCTCGTCCACTCAACTTCTGGGTGTGCCTGGGGGTTCCCGCCGTTGCGGCGATCATTCTGGTGTTGCTCGAACTGACTTCACTGGACATGGACCTCGCCAAACTATTCTATGACCCGGTCGCGGGCGACTTCATCGGTCGGCACAGTTACTTCCTGGAAAACATCCTGCACGATCGCGCCAAGCAAGTGGTCATCGCCTTCTCGGTGTTTGCCATCCTCGGTTATATCGCTTCGTTCTTCATGACCTGGCTCAAACCGCTCAAGCGCGAGCTAGGCTGCCTGGTGCTGTCCCTGGGCCTGGCGACTTCCTTTGTCACGCCCATGAAAGCGGTGACCGCGGTGCAGTGCCCGTGGAGCCTCGAGCAGTTCGGCGGCCATGAAACGTACAGCGAACTGTTGAGCCCTCGCCCGCATACCGATAAACCGGGACGTTGCTGGCCCGGCGGCCATGCAGCCACCGGCTTTACCCTGTTTGCGCTGTTTTTCGTCTTGCGTGACCGTCGCCCACGCATGGCTCGGGCAGCGTTAGTCTTCGCCTTTGCCTTGGGCTCGGTGTTCTCCATCGGGCGAATGATGCAGGGCGCGCACTTCTTCTCACACAACGTATGGACGGCGGTGTTCTGCTGGCTGATTTGCCTGGGGTCGTACTACTACGTTCTGTATCGACCGGCGTTGAAGGTTGTGCAGGAGACAAAGGCGGAACCGGTCAGTGCCTGAACTGACGCCTTCGCGGGCAAGCCACGCTCCCACAGGAACTACGCAATAACCTGTGAGAGCGGGCTTGCTCGCGAAAGCGGACTGTCAGTCGAGGACTATTTTGACTGATGCACCGCCTTCGCGAGCAAGCCCGCTCACATTGGATCGATGTGAACATTGAAATCCGGACAATAAAAAACCCCGCCTGCTTGCGCAGGCGGGGTTTTTTCGTACAGGGGTAAGGCTGGCTTACATCATGCCGCCCATGCCGCCCATACCGCCCATGTCTGGCATACCGCCGCCAGCACCGCCGTCTTTCTTCGGTGCATCAGCAACAGCAGCTTCGGTGGTCAGGATCAGACCGCCGATCGACGATGCAGCTTGCAGAGCGGAACGGGTGACCTTGGTTGGGTCCAGGATGCCCATTTCGATCATGTCGCCGTATTCGCCAGTCGCAGCGTTGTAACCGAAGTTACCTTTGCCGTTCTTGACTTCGTTGACCACAACGCTTGGCTCGTCACCGCTGTTGGCAGCGATCTGACGCAGCGGTGCTTCAACGGCACGGCGCAGAACTGCGATACCGACGTCCTGATCAGCGTTGTCGCCTTTCAGATCGTTCAGGGTTTGCAGAGCGCGAATCAGCGCAACGCCACCGCCAGGTACCACGCCTTCTTCAACGGCTGCACGGGTTGCGTGCAGGGCGTCTTCAACGCGGGCTTTCTTCTCTTTCATTTCAACTTCGGAACCAGCGCCAACCTTGATCACTGCAACGCCACCGGACAACTTGGCCAGGCGCTCTTGCAGTTTTTCACGGTCGTAGTCCGAGGAAGTTTCGGCAACCTGGGCACGGATCTGGGCAATGCGGGACTCGATGTCGCCTGCTACGCCAGCACCGTCAACGATGATGGTGTTTTCCTTGGAGATGGTCACACGCTTGGCGCTGCCCAGGTTTTCCAGGGTAGCGGCTTCCAGGCTCAGGCCGATCTCTTCGGAGATAACGGTACCGCCAGTCAGAACGGCGATATCCTGCAGCATGGCCTTGCGACGGTCGCCGAAGCCTGGAGCCTTGACGGCTGCAACCTTGACGATGCCACGCATGTTGTTCACGACCAGAGTCGCCAGGGCTTCGCCTTCAACGTCTTCGGAAACGATCAGCAGTGGGCGGCCGGCTTTGGCAACGGCTTCCAGCACTGGCAGCATTTCGCGGATGTTCGAGATCTTCTTGTCGACCAGCAGAACCAGCGGGTTGTCCAGCTCGGCAACCATGGTTTCCGGCTTGTTGACGAAGTACGGGGACAGGTAGCCACGGTCGAACTGCATGCCTTCTACAACCGACAGTTCGTTTTCCAGGCCAGTGCCTTCTTCAACGGTGATCACGCCTTCTTTACCGACTTTTTCCATGGCTTCGGCAATGATGTCGCCGATGGAATTGTCGGAGTTGGCGGAGATGGTACCTACCTGAGCGATTGCCTTGGTGTCAGCGCATGGCTTGGACAGGTTTTTCAGCTCTTTGACGATGGCGATGGTCGCCTTGTCGATGCCGCGCTTCAGATCCATCGGGTTCATGCCGGCAGCGACGGCTTTCAGGCCTTCGTTGACGATCGACTGAGCCAGAACGGTAGCGGTGGTAGTACCGTCACCAGCGTCATCGTTGGCACGGGAGGCAACGTCTTTGACCAGCTGCGCGCCCATGTTTTCGAAACGGTCTTCCAGTTCGATTTCTTTGGCAACGGAAACGCCGTCCTTGGTGATGGTCGGAGCGCCGAAGCTCTTCTCGATGATCACGTTACGGCCTTTCGGGCCCAGGGTCGCTTTTACTGCGTCAGCCAGGACGTTGACGCCCTTGAGCATCTTTTTACGGGCGGAATCGCCAAACAGAACTTCTTTAGCAGCCATGATCGATATTCCTTAAATACTTTGTAGTAGTGGAAAATGAACGGGGGTATCAGCCTTCGATAACAGCGAGGATTTCGTTCTCGCTCATTACCAGCAGGTCTTCGCCGTCGACTTTCACAGTGTTGCTGCCGGAGTAAGGACCGAACACAACCTTGTCGCCCACTTTCACGGACAGTGCACGCACTTCACCGTTTTCCAGTACGCGGCCGGTGCCTACAGCGAGGATTTCGCCGCTGTTGGCTTTTTCAGCAGCCGAACCTGGCAGGACGATACCGCCGGCGGTTTTCTTTTCTTCTTCGCTGCGACGGATGACGACGCGGTCATGCAGAGGACGAAGCTTCATTGTCGATCTCTCCTAATTGTGGTTTTCATCGGCCGGTGTAGTCCCGGCGGGTTTAACAAAGGCCGGCGTTGCCGGTTGCGGTTCGTCAAGCGAACCGCGGAAGTCTGTCTGGCGTGATCGCCAGAAACCTTGCGGTGACCGTTACATAAGGGCGCATAAGCTTATTACAAGGGCGGGGCTCGAAAATTTTTCAGATCGAGGCTCCGCAAACGAACACGGCACCCGAAGGTGCCGTGTCGATCTGTGTATTACTTGGTATCGCGGTGTTCGAACTCGCCTTCGATCACGTTGGGCTCGCGGCCCAGCGGCTCGCGCGGGGCCGGGCCGCCACGGGCCTGCAGGTCATCGGCGAACGCCCGCTGACGCATGGCCTGCTCTTCGGCGCGCTGGCGCATTTTATTGGCCAGCAGACGACGACTGAACGGCAGCAGCATGAACAGGCCGATCACATCGCTGATGAAACCCGGAAGAATCAATAGGCCACCGGCCAATGCCAGCATCAGGCCTTCGAGCATGGTCTGGGCCGGCAGTTCGCCGCGGCTCAGGCTTTCACGGGCACGCAGGGCCGTGGCCAGGCCGGCGATACGCAGCACGAACACACCGAACATCGAGCCAAGAATGATCAGCAGCAGGGCCGGGAAAAACCCGATAGACCCTGCCACCTTGACGAATACGAACAGCTCCAACACCGGGAACAGCAGAAAGAGCAACAAAAAAGGGCGCATCAAATGGTTCCTCAACGCAAGAATGCCTTGCCAGTTCACCTTAGATGACGTCGCCGTTTCGTGATTTCAAGCGTCGGCCACTTCATTTTTCGGCCAATGTTCGGCGTGAGCCAGAGAAACCAAGGCTTCGCGGACTTGTGTCGGGGTATTACAAGGCGCTTGGAACGGCAACCAGTACAGGCTTTGACCGATACGCAAGTGCATGCCTTCTGTGTCGATACCGACCATCTGCGCCGGCGAAGTTTTCGGCAGGCCCGCCAGGTCCACGTAGTGGGCAATGGCTTTGGCATGATCGGCGTTCATGTGCTCGACCATGCTCACCTCGGCCTTGCCGGCGAACGGGTTGGCCAGGGCCAGGTCGTTGACCCAGTGAATCGCGCCAAAACCACCGATATAGCGATGGCGTACAGGCTCGAGCACCCAGAAATCGAAATCGTGGGCCTGGTGATAACCCTGCGACTCCGGGAAGTAGCGGTAGTAACGCTCGGAGGCGGCCTCGATGGCGGCTTCGTCTTCGATCTGATGAGCCTCGGCCAGATAGGTCAGGCGACCGACAGCTTGCACGTCCTCAGCCCCGCGCTCGCCGACAAAGAGCGAGCACTTCGGATCTTTTTGCAAATTATGCGTGTGCTGGGCGATGCGGCTGATCAGGATCAGCGGCCGGCCCAGCTCGTCCAGACAGTACGGAACCACGGAGCCGAACGGAAAACCGGGCATCGATTTGGAGTGCGTCGAGAGTACCCCACGGTATTCCTTGAGAAGCAATTCTCGTGCATGCTTGGCCGCTTCAACGCTCAATTTATGACTCCTTAATTAGAATCCGTCAAAAAAACGGATCGGCCACTGGTAAAAGTACCAGCACGCCATTGGGGGCAATTCTCAAGTGCCAAGGTAGGCGTGAAAGAGAAGATGCCTAATAAGAAAACACCCAGACCTACCGGGGCATGCGAATGCAACTCACTGACAAAGTAATCATTATCACTGGCGGTTGCCAGGGTTTAGGTCGCTCCATGGCCGAGTATTTCGCCAGCAAGGGCGCGAAGCTCGCACTGGTCGACCTCAATCAGGAAAAACTCGACGACGCCGTCGCGGCCTGCAAGGCCAAGGGTGTCGAAGCGCGCGCTTACCTGTGCAACGTCGCCAATGAAGAACAGGTGACCCACATGGTCTCCCAGGTCGCCGAAGACTTCGGCGCGATCCACGGTTTGATCAACAACGCCGGGATCCTGCGCGACGGCCTGTTGCTCAAGGTCAAGGATGGCGAAATGACCAAGATGAGCCTGGCCCAGTGGCAGGCGGTCATCGACGTCAACCTGACCGGCGTGTTCCTGTGCACCCGTGAAGTCGCGGCGAAAATGGTCGAGCTGAACAACAGCGGCGCGATCATCAATATCTCGTCGATTTCCCGCGCCGGCAACGTCGGTCAGACCAACTACTCGGCGGCCAAGGCCGGTGTCGCGGCGGCGACCGTGACCTGGGCCAAGGAACTGGCGCGCTATGGCATTCGCGTGGCCGGCATTGCACCGGGCTTCATCGAAACCGAAATGACCCTGGGCATGAAGCCTGAAGCGCTGGAGAAAATGACCGCCGGGATTCCGCTCAAGCGCATGGGCAAGCCGGAAGAGATCGCCCATTCGGCGGCGTACATCTTCGAGAACGACTATTACACCGGTCGGATTCTGGAGATGGATGGCGGGTTGCGGATCTAACCCTGACACAAAACCAATGTGGGAGCGGGCTTGCTCGCGAAGGCGATAGATCAGTCAACTTATTGGTTGAATGACACACCGCTTTCGCGAGCAAGCCCGCTCCCACATTTGGTCAGCGTTTATCTGACGAATATCAATCGTCGCTGATGCTGATATTCGGCATCGCCGGCGTCAACGCTTCCTGCAACACAATCCGCGCGCCAACGTGACGGGCCAGTTCCTGGTAAACCAGGGCGATCGGGCTGTCAGGCTCGGCGATCACCGTTGGCTTGCCGCCATCGGCCTGTTCGCGGATGGTCATCGCCAGCGGCAGCGAAGCCAGCAGTTCGACGCCATACTGGTTGGCCAGCTTCACGCCGCCACCCTCGCCGAACAGATGCTCGGCATGGCCGCAGTTCGAGCAGATGTGCACGGCCATGTTTTCCACCACGCCCAGCACCGGAATGTTGACCTTGCGGAACATTTCCACGCCCTTTCGCGCGTCCAGCAATGCCAGGTCCTGCGGGGTGGTAACGATGACCGCACCGGCCACCGGCACTTTCTGCGCCAGGGTCAGCTGGATGTCACCGGTGCCTGGCGGCATGTCGATGACCAGATAATCCAGGTCGCCCCATGCCGTCTGGGTTACCAGTTGCAGCAAGGCACCGGAGACCATCGGACCACGCCAGACCATCGGCGTGTTGTCGTCGGTCAGGAAGGCCATGGACATCACTTCCACACCATGGGACTTGAGCGGAACGAACCACTTCTGATCCTTGACCTCGGGACGGGTGCGCTCGGGGATGCCGAACATGATGCCCTGGCTCGGACCGTAGATGTCCGCATCGAGAATCCCGACCTTGGCGCCTTCACGAGCCAGGGCCAGGGCCAGGTTGGCCGCCGTGGTGGACTTGCCCACGCCGCCCTTGCCGGAGGCCACGGCTACCACGTTCTTGACGTTGGCCAGCCCCGGAATCTGTGCCTGGGCCTTGTGTGCAGCGATCACGCTAGTGATCTCGACACGGGCACTGGCCACGCCATCCAACCCCTGAATGGCCATTTCCAGCATCTGCGCCCAGCCACTCTTGAACAGACCGGCGGCGTAACCCAGTTCGAGCTGAACGCTGACGCGGTCGCCCTGGATCTCGATGTTGCGCACGCACCCGGCGCTGACCGGGTCCTGGTTCAGGTAAGGGTCGGTGTATTGGCGAAGGACGGCTTCCACCGCTGCGCGATTGACGGCGCTCATGGGCAACTCCGAAAACAGGACTTGGAAAAGATGACAGGTATCGTACCTGTTCCGCGCCCGAGGCGGCATGCTTGTAGATCATTTGTTGCCAATGCATGACTGTGGCGAGGGAGCTTGCTCCCGCTGGGTGGCGAAGCCGCCCCAATTCCGGCAGCCCGGTTCCTGCAGACTAATCGCATCAGCTTGATTACGACTGCTGCGCAGTCGAACGGGGGCAAGCCCCCTCGCCACAGGTTTCACCGGCTATGCATCCGGAAACAGGCTCACAGGGTGAAAAATATGCGCCAGCGCTTTATAGTGGCCGACCTCCGTTTCATCAAGTAGCCGAGCCCCATGTCCGAGCCACGCAAGATCCTCGTCACCAGCGCCCTGCCCTATGCCAATGGTTCGATTCACCTTGGCCATATGCTGGAATACATCCAGACCGATATGTGGGTGCGCTTCCAGAAGCACCGCGGCAATCAATGCATCTATGTCTGCGCCGACGACGCCCACGGTTCGGCGATCATGCTGCGCGCGGAAAAGGAAGGCATCACCCCGGAACAACTGATCGCCAACGTCCAGGCTGAACACAGCGCCGACTTTGCCGACTTCCTGGTGGACTTCGACAACTTCCACTCCACTCACGCCGAAGAAAACCGTGAGCTGTCGAGCCAGATCTACCTGAAGCTGCGTGACGCCGGGCACATCGCCACGCGCTCGATCACCCAGTACTTCGACCCGGAAAAGAAAATGTTCCTGGCCGACCGCTTCATCAAGGGCACTTGCCCGAAATGCGGCACTGAAGACCAGTACGGCGACAACTGCGAAAAATGCGGCGCGACCTACGCACCGACCGACCTGAAGGATCCGAAGTCGGCAATCTCCGGCGCCACCCCGGTGCTCAAGGATTCCCAGCACTTCTTCTTCAAGCTGCCTGACTTCCAGGCCATGTTGCAGACCTGGACCCGCAGCGGCACCCTGCAGGATGCCGTCGCCAACAAGATCGCCGAATGGCTGGATGCCGGCCTGCAACAGTGGGACATCTCCCGCGATGCGCCGTACTTCGGTTTCGAGATTCCCGACGAGCCGGGCAAATACTTCTACGTCTGGCTGGATGCGCCGATCGGCTACATGGCCAGCTTCAAGAACCTCTGCAACCGCACGCCGGAGCTGGACTTCGACGCGTTCTGGGGCAAGGACTCCACCGCCGAGCTGTACCACTTCATCGGCAAGGACATCGTCAACTTCCATGCCCTGTTCTGGCCAGCCATGCTCGAAGGTGCGGGCTACCGCAAGCCGACCGGGATCAACGTGCACGGCTACCTGACCGTCAACGGCCAGAAGATGTCCAAGTCCCGTGGCACTTTCATCAAGGCCCGGACCTACCTGGACCACCTGTCGCCGGAATACCTGCGTTACTACTACGCGGCCAAGCTGGGCCGTGGCGTCGACGACCTCGACCTGAACCTCGAAGACTTCGTGCAGAAGGTCAACTCCGACCTGGTGGGCAAGGTCGTCAACATCGCCAGCCGTTGCGCCGGGTTCATCAATAAAGGCAACGCCGGCGTGATGGTCGACACCAACGCCGCGCCGGAACTGACCGACGCATTCCTGGCCGCCGCGCCAAGCATCGCCGACGCCTATGAAGCCCGCGACTTCGCCCGCGCCATGCGCGAGATCATGGGCCTGGCCGACCGCGCCAACGCCTGGATCGCCGACAAGGCACCGTGGTCGCTGAACAAGCAGGAAGGCAAGCAGGACGAAGTCCAGGCCATCTGCGCCACCGGCGTCAACCTGTTCCGCCAACTGGTGATCTTCCTCAAGCCTGTGCTGCCGTTGCTGGCCGCCGATGCCGAGGCGTTCCTGAATGTCGCGCCGCTGACCTGGAACGACCACGCGACCTTGCTCAGCAATCATCAATTGAACGAGTTCAAGCCATTGATGACCCGTATCGACCCGGTCAAGGTACAAGCCATGACCGACGCTTCGAAAGAAGACCTGACCGCCAGCCAGACTGACACCGGCGAAGCCGCACCGGCCGGCAACGGCGAGCTGGCCAAGGATCCGCTGTCGCCGGAAATCGAGTTCGACACCTTTGCCGCGGTCGATTTGCGCGTCGCCCTGATCGTCAAGGCCGAACACGTGGAAGGCGCCGACAAGCTGTTGCGCCTGACCCTGGACATCGGCGACGAGACGCGCAACGTGTTCTCCGGGATCAAGAGCGCTTACCCGGACCCATCGAAGCTCGATGGTCGCCTGACCATGATGATCGCCAACCTCAAGCCACGGAAAATGAAGTTCGGCATCTCCGAAGGCATGGTGATGGCGGCCGGTCCTGGCGGTGAAGAGATCTACCTGCTCAGCCCTGACAGCGGCGCCAAGCCGGGCCAGCGCATCAAGTAAGGCCTGCGGCAAATCGATCCCACAGTCGTGCCTGGCGCGGCTGTGGGATTTTCATATCTGGCCCACCCTCCGTCCTTGCCGGATAATGCCTAAGCTCCTGTAGGAGCGAGTTGGCTCGCGATGGTCGTCAACGATAATGCGTGCCCACAGGTTGAACGCGGCGCTCTTGAGTCCATCGCGAGCAAGCTCGCTCCTACAACAACTGTTCCTGCCGGCATGAACAATGACCGAAATCCTGCTTACGCTTATCAGCGCCGCCCTGATCAACAACCTCGTGTTGCACTGGCCGCTGGCCGTCGATCCGCTGTTGGCCGGCCAGCGCCGTCAGGTCCATGCCCTGGGCATTGCGACAACGTGCCTGATGCTGATCGTGGGCATGCTCGGCTACGCGCTCTATCACTGGCTGCTGGTGCCCCTGCAATTGACGGCGCTGCGTCTTTTTGTGTTTCTGCCATTGAGCGTACTGCTGATTGGCCCGTTGCTGAATCTGCTGCCACGGGTGTTTTCGACACTGCCGTTCGAAGGCCTCTGGCCGTTGCTACTGGGCAATGCCGGCGTACTCGGCGTGGCCTTGTTCAATGCTCAAGAGGACAAGGGCTTGCTTCACGCCACGGCCTTGAGCCTCGGTGCGGGGTTGGGCTTCTGGCTGGTGTTGAGCCTGTTCACTGATTTGCGTGAGCGCACGGCCGACAACGATGTGCCCCTGCCCTTTCGCGGCCTGCCGATCGACCTGATCGGTGCCGGCCTGATCGCAGTGGTTTTTCTCGGATTCAGCGGACTGATCAAAACATGAGTCTGATTCAAAGCATCGACGCACTCTTGCCGCAAACCCAATGCGGCAAGTGCGGCCACCCCGGGTGCAAGCCGTACGCCGAAGGCATCGCCAACGGTGAGCCGATCAACAAGTGCCCACCCGGGGGCAACGAAACCATCGCGGCACTGGCCGAACTGCTGAAGGTGCCGGTGCTGGAACTGGACATCACTCGCGGCTCGGCACCCGCGCAGATCGCCTACATCCGCGAAGCCGAGTGCATTGGTTGCACCAAGTGCATCCAGGCCTGCCCGATCGATGCCATCGTCGGCGCAGCCAAGCTGATGCATACGGTCATTATCGATGAGTGCACCGGTTGCGATCTGTGCGTGGCGCCGTGCCCGGTGGACTGCATCGAAATGCGCCCATTGCTGGCCAATACGGTACTGCCCGTTGTCGGCGGCCTGGCCCTGACACCGCAAGCGCGGCAGGCCCGCACCCTCAAGCGCGATCACGCGCGGCGCCGCTTCGAACAACGCAATGCCCGCTTGCTGCGTGAGGAGCAACAGAAAATCGCCGAGCGCCAGGCCCGACAACGAGTCGCGCAACCTGCGCAAACAGCAGTCGACCCGGTACAGGCCGCTCTCGAGCGTGTCCGCGCACAGAAAGCCGCCAATGCCGATGCCGCGTTGAAAAAGGCCAAGATCGATGTGGCGATGAGTCGGGCACAACTGCACAAATCGCTGAAGGCCTTCGGGCATCCGCCGACCTTCGAGCAGCAATCGCAGCTGATCGTCCTGCAACAGCAGTTTGAAGCCGCCGAAAAAAACCTGGCGCAACTGGAAAGCGCCGCCCCGCCAGCCCCTGCGCCGACGATCACCGCCGTGCCATCAAATGATGCCGAGCTGAAACGGGCCAAGATCCAGTTGGCCATGCGCCGCGCCGAACTGAAGAAGGCTCAGGCCAACGAAGCACCGGCGGAACAAATCGAAGCCCTGGAGCGCACACTCGGCGAGGCCGAACGCCAGGTGAACGCCCATGCCGGCCCTTGAAGCAGTCGATGGTCGCCTGCAGCAGGCGATGAAGCTGGTGCTGCTGGCCACCCTGCCGGGAGTGCTCGCGGCGTTCTGGCTGTACGGCTGGGGTGTATTGATCAATCTGGTCCTGGCGACCGCAGCGGCGGTGGCCGTCGAAGCCGCCGTCGTGCAATGGCGCAAGCCCCCCCTGAGACCCACCCTGCGCGACGGTAGCGCGTTGGTCAGTGCCACCTTGCTGGCCTTGGCGCTGCCGCCTTACTGCCCATGGTGGCTGACTCTCAGTGCTGGCGCTTTTGCGATGGTCTTTGGCAAGCACTTGTATGGCGGCGTCGGCTCGAATCCCTTCAATCCGGCGATGCTCGGTTTTGCTCTGGTGCTAGTGACCTTTCCCCAAGCCATGACCCATTGGCCATCGCCCCATGGCATGGACCTGCTCAGTGGCTTGCAGCAAGTGTTTGGTGTCGGCCAGGCAGCGGATGCGTGGGTGCAGGCCACGGCACTGGACAGTCTGCGGATCAACAAAAGCCTGACCATGGATGAACTGTTTGCCGCCAACCCCGCATTCGGCCACTACGGCGGCCGGGGTGTTGAATGGATGAACCTGGCGTTCCTGGCGGGCGGAATGTTTCTCCTGCAGCGACGGGTCATCAGTTGGCATGCTCCGGTCGGCATGCTGGCCAGCCTATTCATCATCAGCCTGCTGTGCTGGAACGGTTCGGGCTCCGACTCCCATGGCTCACCCCTGTTTCACCTGCTGACCGGCGCGACGATGCTGGGGGCGTTCTTTATCATCACCGAACCGGTATCCGGTGCCAGAAGCCCCGGGGCAAAACTTCTGTTCGGCGTCGGCGTCGGGCTCCTGACTTACTTGATTCGTACCTGGGGCGGTTATCCGGACGGCATCGCCTTTGCCGTTCTGTCGATGAACCTGTGCGTACCGGCGCTGGAGCGGTTCGTGGCGGCCAGACAACAGCCGGAGGCACCATGAGCCGGTCATCGAGCATTGCGCTTCTGGTGCTTTTGGCCGCACTTGGCCTTGGTGTGACGTACTTCGTGCAACTCGGCAGCGCGTCGCGCATTGCCGCCGAACAGCGCCTGATCGACAGCCGTAATCTGCTGGACCTGATCGCGCCGGAAAGCTACGACAATCAACCACTCGAACACCCCATCAAGTTCGAAGCAACCGCCCTGACCAACAGCACTGTGCTCGGTGGTTATCTGGCGACCCAGGCCGATCAACCCGTCGCGGTCTTGCTGCGCAGTCAAACCATTGGCTACGCCGGTGCCATCGACCTGCTGGTCGCTGTCGATGCCAATGGCAGGTTGCTGGGCGTCAAAACCCTCAAACAGTCAGAAACACAAGGACTGGGGGCACGGATCGCCGACTGGCCTAATTCATGGCTGCAGATTTTTTCCGGCAAATCTCGAACAGAACCCGGCGAAAGCGGCTGGGCGCTGAAAAAGGATCAGGGGCAGTTCGATCAGATCGCAGGCGCAACCATCACCTCAAGAGCGGTGATCAATGCTGTCCACGATGCCTTGCGCTACTTCGATGAACACCGGCAACAACTGCTCGGAAAACCTGCCCATGGATAACTCATCGACTCTGCGCAATTGCTTGATGCTGACTCCGCTGATCGGCGCCACCCACTCGCTGACGGCCGCACTTGGCCTGTGCCTGATGTTCATGCTGGTGACCCAGTTGTTCAGTCTGGTCATGGGCGCCCTGCGATCCAGACTGGTCCCGACGGCCCGCTTGCTGGCCAGCATCCTGTTGGCCGCCACGCTTACCAGTTGCGCGGAACTCATGGCACAAGCCTGGTCGCTGCAATGGCAGCAGCATCTGGGGTTCTATGGCGCCTTGATCGCCTTGCAATGCGTCGTACTGGAATACACCGGGTTCTTTCAGAACGACTGGCGGCAACGCCTGCGACTCAATGGCCTGTTTGTCACGCTGATGATCGCGCTGAGCCTGCTGCGCGAACTCATTGGCAACGGAACACTTGGAAACCATCTATCGTGGCTGATCGGCGCAACGCAAACTGACTGGCAAGGCTGGGTGCTGGTGGCTGATGGCGGTCTGCGCCTGGCCACATTGGTCCCCGGCGGATTCATTCTGCTCGGACTGCTGATCGCCGCCTGGCAGGCCTGGCGCCCCACGCCCACACTTTGATTGCCTTTGAGGAAACGCACAGCCCATGAATGCCGCAAAACGTCTGGAAATTTTCCGCAGACTGCATGAGGACAACCCGGAGCCAAAGACCGAACTGGCCTATTCCTCACCGTTCGAATTGCTGATTGCCGTGATTCTCTCGGCGCAGTCGACCGATGTCGGCGTCAACAAGGCCACAGCCAAGCTGTTCCCGGTCGCCAATACCCCGGCAGCGATCCATGCCCTGGGTGTCGAGGGCCTGTCGGAGTACATCAAGACCATCGGCCTGTACAACAGCAAAGCGAAAAACGTGATCGAAACCTGCCGCCTGCTGGTCGAGCGCCACGCCAGCGAAGTCCCGCAAACCCGTGAAGAGCTGGAAGCGCTGCCCGGTGTCGGCCGCAAAACCGCCAATGTGGTGCTCAATACGGCATTTCGTCAGCTGACCATGGCCGTCGACACGCATATTTTCAGAGTCAGCAACCGAACTGGCATTGCGCCCGGCAAGAATGTGGTGGAAGTCGAGAAAAAGCTGATGAAATTCGTGCCCAAGGAGTACCTGCTCGACTCTCATCACTGGCTGATCCTTCACGGACGCTATGTGTGCCTGGCCCGCAAGCCGCGATGCGGAAGCTGCCGGATCGAGGACCTGTGCGAATACAAGCACAAAACCTCCGACGATTGAGCCGCTATTGGGTTTATCGAATTATCGATTGAAAAAATCTTTTTTACCCGCCGGGAGATTGTCGATATAAGGAGCGCCAAAGGCCTTCTTAGCCTGGAGTAGCTAAATGAGTACTGGCAAAGAGCAATTGGACGTAGAAGACGACTTCACCACCGCCGAAACCGATGACACCGAGCCGGTGGTTGAAGTAGCGAAAACTAATCTGAGCAAACGCCGCACCATCGACAATCTGCTGGAGGAGCGCCGACTGCAAAAGCAATTGGCCGATTACGATTTTGACTTATGACACCTGAAAGCCTCCCGAAGCGGAGGCTTTTTTTTAAGTGCCATACTCCGGTAGACGCCCCCCTTGTCGCACAGTTACCTGATCACACCAGACCATTGCGTTGTGCCAGTTCTATCAAATCGACCAGAGACCTCGCATTCAGCTTGAGCAACAGGCGGGTCTTGTAAGTACTGACTGTTTTATTGCTGAGAAACATCCCATCGGCAATCTCTTTATTGGTCTTTCCTCTGGCCAACTGTTGCAGGACCATCATTTCCCGCCCCGACAACCGATCAACCATGTCGGCCTCACTGGCGTTGCCCAGATTGCAACGCACCGTATGCAAGGCTTGATTAGGAAAGTAACTGTAGCCTGACAAAACAGCCTTTATTGCACTGAGCAACTCCGTCAGGTCTTGTTGTTTGCAGACATAACCGGCCGCACCGGACTGCATGCAACGCATGGAAAAATGCCCCGGCGCCTGGGAAGTCAGGATCAGCACTTTCATTGGCATTGAAGTCGAAGACAAACGCGCGATGACTTCCAATCCGTCCAGCTTCGGAATCCCGATATCCAGAATGACAATATCCGGCATAAGTTCACGGGCTAGTTGCAGTGCATCCACACCATTATCGGTTTCTGCAATAACTTCGTAGCCATGACGTTCCATTAGCATACGTACCGCAAGACGAATGACGGGGTGATCATCCACGATCAGCACTTTATTCATGGGCAAGTCCAATTTTCGCTGTTCGAATTTTTAGAGCCCGCACAATAGCCTAGTCGTTTCACCCATGGCATGTCGCCCCTTCCAACCACCTGCACCAAGAGACATCCCCTACAAACAACGCGGATTCCTCCTACAAAAATCCGTCGAACGGAATGAGTTGAAAACTGTAACAGCGTCATGGTGTCGCAGTTTCCAGCAATCGACCCTATCGATTTACCACCAAAATTTTCCAGAATCCTGGCTGAACGACCGCGCCCTGACGAACATAAACATCTACTCCCCCGTTAAAACGTAACTGATATTTTCGCTTCCAGCATTCACACCAGAAATATCACACACCAAGCATCCAATTACTCTTACAGCAAATATTATTTTTTGCGCAATCATTAACCACCACCACCTCCAAGAAAATCGAAGAGCAACAAATAACGAATAACACTCACTAAAGCCAACAAAAATCAAAAGCAACTATAATGAGAAATACTTCAAACAAACTTGAGACCCCATTCAAAAAAGAGAATTCAACATGAGCACAGAACAAGAGAGAAAACGAATTACCAACCCAATGACAATCATTGCCATATTCGCAACGCTCTCTGAAACCTCAGCCGCTGTTTCGCTACCTTTCCTTGGCGAAGAGGAAAAAGAACTTTATGTCTGGTTTCTGATCAGCTTTCCGTTTTATTTACTTTTGCTTTTTTTCGCGACACTGAACTTCAACTACAAATCACTGTATGCGCCTTCCGACTTTGAAAAGGGAAAACACTTCATGAAGGCCATGGATGATGCTGGGCGCTCGGAAAAGAAGGCTTCCCTGAAGGCGCCTGAGGCACCCACTCTGGAAACCTCAACGAATGACCAACCGTCAACCAGGACACCTTGCGGCGCACAGGACCCGCCATCGGAGATCGGCCTATTCACCACTGCCTTCGTTCAGCATCAACTTCAGTTACCGGACTTTGTAAAAGACCTGTACATCATTGATGCACGCTGGATGAGCAAGGAGGTCGAATTTGGAGCGCTGCTGGAAAAAATCCAGAGGCCACGGGAAAAGACGCCATACATGATTCTATTTGTCACTAGTGTCGTTTCGCAGGCGTTACTGAAAGCCAGTGTGCTAAAGCACTCACAGCAGACCAGCAAGCGCAATCCGGCCTTTTACATCGCCTACAATACGGGCTCGCACAGGTTGACGGTCATTGATCAAGCCGGACAACCGGCAAACAACAACGTGTAGGACAGGACAGGACAGGACAGGATGCTGGCAGGAGAAAAACAGGAATTCGTCAGCGCAAACGAAAACAACAGACAACGCAGGAACAGGCATCACACCCCGTTTTCAGGTGCCTGACCTCGTCCAGGACGAGATCAGGCATCCATCACGACCTCAAAGGTTTCAGAACAGCTTACGACCTTTGTTCGCCGCAATGCGCATGCGCAAGGCGTTGAGCTTGATGAAGCCCCCGGCATCCGCCTGGTTGTACGCGCCGCCATCTTCTTCGAAAGTGGCAATGTTGGCATCGAACAACGACTCGTCGGACTTACGGCCAGTGACGATCACGTTGCCCTTGTACAGTTTCACGCGCACGACGCCATTCACGTGGGCCTGGGACGCATCGATCATCTGTTGCAGCATCAGGCGCTCAGGGCTCCACCAGTAACCGGTGTAGATCAGGCTGGCATACTTGGGCATCAGCTCGTCTTTGAGGTGAGCCACTTCGCGGTCCAGAGTGATCGATTCGATCGCACGGTGGGCACGCAGCATGATGGTGCCGCCAGGCGTTTCGTAGCAGCCACGGGACTTCATGCCCACGTAACGGTTCTCGACGATGTCCAGACGACCGATACCGTGTTCGCCACCGATACGGTTCAGGGTCGCCAGCACGGTGGCCGGAGTCATTTCGACGCCGTCCAGCGCGACGATGTCGCCGTTGCGGTAGGTCAGTTCCAGGTACTGCGCCTTGTCAGGAGCGTTCTCCGGGGAGACGGTCCATTTCCACATGTCTTCTTCGTGCTCGGTCCAGGTGTCTTCCAGCACGCCGCCTTCATAGGAGATGTGCAGCAGGTTGGCATCCATGGAGTACGGGGATTTCTTCTTGCCGTGGCGTTCGATCGGGATCGCGTGCTTATCGGCGTAATCCATCAGCTTTTCACGGGACAGCAGGTCCCATTCGCGCCAAGGGGCAATCACTTTCACACCGGGTTTCAAGGCGTACGCGCCCAGTTCGAAACGAACCTGGTCGTTGCCTTTGCCGGTGGCGCCATGGGAAATGGCGTCAGCGCCGGTTTCGTTGGCGATTTCGATCAGGCGCTTGGCGATCAACGGACGAGCGATGGAGGTACCCAGCAGGTACTCGCCTTCGTAAACGGTGTTGGCGCGGAACATCGGGAAAACGAAATCGCGCACGAACTCTTCGCGCAAGTCGTCGATGTAGATCTCTTTGACGCCCATGGCCTGAGCCTTGGCGCGTGCAGGTTCGACCTCTTCGCCCTGACCCAGGTCAGCGGTGAAGGTCACCACTTCACAGTTATAAGTATCCTGCAGCCACTTGAGGATCACCGAAGTGTCCAGGCCGCCGGAATACGCCAGAACGACCTTGTTTACGTCCGCCATGCCATCACTCCACGGGGTTCTACGGAAAGCCGGGAAGTCTACCGCTCATGCAGAATAATTTACAGTGGCGCGACAGCTTATGACGACGAAGCGACAGATTATGTCGAGAGGGCGACGATGACCGAATAGTCAGGAAGTTGCCGAAGTGGCCGCTTTCGTTGCTTGCGGGGCGACTTGCTCCGCGGGCGCTCCACGCTCCAGGCGTACCGCTACCCGACGGTTCTTCGCGCGGTTGGCATTGTTGGAGTTAGGCGCCAGCGGATAACGTTCGCCATGGAAACGCACGGTGATTTGCGACTCCTGGAGGCCGTTGGCCTTGAAGAACTCCATCACGGCCAGGGCCCGGCGCCGCGACAGGTCGCGGTTGGTCAGGCGGTTGCCGCTGTTGTCGGAGTGACCGTCGAGCTCGACGTGATTGACCGTCGGATCGGCCTTCATGTACTCCAGCATCACCTGCAGCTTGGCTTTTGCTGCGCTGTCGAGTTCGATTCCGCCGCCGGGGAAACCTATTTCGGATTGCTTCACCTGTTCGAAATTCTGTGGCAACAGTTTCGCCACGCACCCCTGGTAGTCGGCAAATGCCTTGGTGAACCGGACCGGCAACAAACGTACTTCCGACACCCGCCCATCACCCGAGGAATGGCGAACCACCGGGCTGCGACCGTCCATCAGGCCACTGATCAGACGCCCGGCCTGAACCTGTGAACTGTTGAACAATACATTGCCGCTGCCGATTCTCACCGTGCCCAGGTTGATATCGTCACGCCCCGGTTGCCACGGTGCGGCAGCCGCGAGCAAGGTCGCCGAACCGCCGCCCATCATCGGGTTATAGGCTTTCAGACGAAACGTTGCCTGCTCACCGGCCTTGCGTACGAATTCGCCTGAACCGAAGTCGGTAATCGGCTGCGTCAGGCGGCATTCGAACTTGTCGCCTTCGACCGTCCACTCAATGCTCTCCAGGCGAGTCTGGAAAGTGAGCGCCATCGCGGGAAGGCTGGCAAACACACTGAGCAAGGCTAAATAACGCTGGCGCACGGGGGGCTCCACTGGCTTCTACAACAAAAAGACCGACACACATATGTTTACGGCATACCTGTTGGATATCGGAAGCTTCCCGCAAAACTTGATAGCGAGTGCCTGCAAGAGTCTTTTCCGGTAGCATTCCCCTCAGTTTGACCCGCCTGGAATCCCCTCATGTCCGACCGCCTGACCCTGCTGCGTCCCGACGACTGGCACATTCATCTTCGCGATGGTGCCGTGTTGACCAATACCGTTGCGGATGTCGCGCGCACCTTTGGCCGCGCCATCATCATGCCCAACCTGGTTCCACCAGTGCGCAACGCGGCCGAAGCCGACGGCTATCGCCAGCGGATTCTCGCTGCCCGCCCGGCCGGCAGCCCGTTCGAGCCGCTGATGGTCCTGTACCTGACCGACCGCACCCAGCCTGAAGAGATTCGCGAGGCCAAGGCCAGCGGATTCGTGTACGCCGCCAAGCTGTACCCGGCCGGCGCGACCACCAACTCGGACTCTGGCGTCACCAGCATCGACAAGATCTTCCCTGCACTCGAGGCCATGGCCGAAGTCGGGATGCCGTTGTTGATCCACGGTGAAGTCACCCGTGGCGATGTCGACGTGTTCGACCGCGAAAAAATCTTCATCGATGAGCACATGCGCCGTGTGGTCGAGCGTTTCCCGACCCTCAAAGTGGTCTTCGAACACATCACCACCGCGGACGCCGTGCAGTTCGTCAACGCGGCTTCGGCCAACGTTGGCGCGACCATCACCGCGCATCACCTGCTGTACAACCGCAACCACATGCTGGTGGGCGGGATTCGGCCGCACTTCTATTGCCTGCCGATCCTCAAGCGCAACACCCACCAGGAAGCCCTGCTCGACGCCGCTACCAGTGGCAGCGAGAAGTTCTTCCTCGGCACCGACTCGGCGCCCCACGCCCAGCATGCCAAGGAAGCCGCCTGCGGTTGCGCCGGTTGCTACACCGCTTACGCGGCGATCGAGATGTACGCCGAAGCCTTCGAACAGCGCAATGCGCTGGACAAGCTCGAAGCCTTCGCCAGCCTCAATGGCCCGCGTTTCTACGGCCTGCCGGCCAACACCGATCGCATCACCCTGGTCCGCGAAGAATGGACCGCCCCTGCCAGCCTGCCATTTGGCGAGCTGACCGTTATCCCGCTGCGCGCCGGTGAAAAACTGCGCTGGCGCCTGCTGGAGGAACACGCGTGAGTGAAGAGCATTTCGACGACGAACTGGAAGGCAATGGTGGCGGAGGCGGTTCCCGTCATCCAATGGCAGCGCGGTTTCGTGGTTACCTGCCGGTTGTCGTCGACGTAGAAACCGGTGGCTTCAATTCGGCCACCGATGCCCTGCTGGAGATCGCCGCGACCACCATCGCCATGGATGAAAAGGGTTTTGTCTACCCGGATCACACCTACTTCTTCCGTGTCGAGCCGTTCGAAGGCGCGAACATCGAAGCGGCCGCCCTGGAGTTCACCGGGATCAAGCTCGATCACCCGCTGCGTATGGCCGTGAGCGAAGAGTCTGCCCTGAACGATATCTTCCGTGGCGTGCGCAAGGCCCTCAAGGCCAATGGCTGCAAACGGGCGATCCTGGTCGGGCATAACAGCAGTTTCGACCTGGGCTTCCTGAATGCGGCGGTTGCGCGCCTGGACATGAAGCGTAATCCGTTTCACCCGTTCTCCAGCTTCGACACCGCGACACTCGCCGGTCTGGCCTACGGTCAAACCGTTCTGGCCAAGGCCTGCCAGGCAGCAGACATCGACTTCGATGGTCGTGAGGCTCACTCGGCCCGCTACGATACCGAGAAGACCGCTGAGCTGTTCTGCGGCATCGTCAATCGCTGGAAACAGATGGGCGGCTGGGAAGACTTCGACGATTGATGTGTTGTAGGAGCGAGCCTGCTCGCGATGGTCGTGAACGAAAACTCCGGGAGCCTGACACCCCGCGGTGTTCTCGAGTCCATCGCGAGCAAGCTCGCTCCTACAGAAAGCGGAAATCCCGCCCATAAAAAAACCGGCCTCGAAGGCCGGTTTTTTTGTACCTGCAACGTGCCTTACAGAGCGGCAGCGTGCTCGGTCAGGTAAGCCGCAACGCCTTCTGGCGAAGCGTTCATGCCTTTGTCGCCTTTCTTCCAGTTGGCAGGGCAGACTTCGCCGTGCTCTTCGTGGAATTGCAGAGCGTCAACCAGACGCAGCAGCTCTTCCATGTTACGGCCCAGCGGCAAGTCGTTGATGATCTGCGAACGGACAACGCCTTTGTCGTCGATCAGGAACGCGCCACGGAAAGCCACGCCGTCAGCGGACTGAACGTCGTAGGCCTTCATGATTTCCTGCTTGATGTCGGCAGCCATGGTGTAGCGAACTTCGCCGATACCACCATTGTTGACCGGGGTGTTGCGCCAGGCGTTGTGGGTGAAGTGCGAGTCGATCGATACAGCGACCACTTCAACGTTGCGTGCCTTGAACTCGGACATGCGGTTGTCCAGAGCGATCAGCTCGGACGGGCAAACGAAGGTGAAGTCCAGCGGGTAGAAGAACACCAGGCCGTATTTGCCTTTGATCGCCGAAGACAGGGTGAAGCTGTCAACGATCTCGCCATTGCCGAGTACGGCCGGTACGGTGAAGTCAGGGGCTTGTTTGCCTACGAGTACGCTCATTGGATATCTCCTGGTGTAATAGCGTGAGAAACAGGGTTCGTATCAGCCTGCCACCCTGAGGCGACAGCCCTGTGACACGATCCCCGGTCGCAAAAGACCGGCCATCATACACCGCGTGTTTGAGCTGGCTTAGCTGTTTTTTGCCCTCGCGATGAAATCCCCGACGGTTTTGCATCACCGACTTGCCAGGCAGACCGTTCGTCAGCCATCCGCGCTTATGAGGAAAAGTGCCCTGAAACCACTTTGACAATCATTCTCGTTAACATTAAGATCCATCGCAATTGAGTCACAATCAGCGACGGTCCTTCCTTATGTATGTTTGCCTCTGCACTGGCGTCACCGACGGTCAAATCCGCGATGCGATCTATGAAGGATGCTGCAGCTACAAGGAAGTCCGTGTGGCCACCGGCGTTGCCAGCCAATGCGGCAAATGTGCCTGCCTCGCCAAGGAAGTGGTCCGCGAGACCCTGACCAAACTGCAAGCGGCCCAGGCTGCAATTCCATACCCGGCAGAATTTACAGCCGCTTAAATATCGAATTTCAAGGAACCGGACATATGTCCGGTTTTTTTATGTCCGCAAATCAACTAGTTATGTTCTAGACGCGGAACACAAACATTCTTATTCAGATTAATTTTCATATAAGTTTCAATAACTTAGGTTTGACACTAGCAAATACGCGGCTCAAACTCTGTCCTATTGACAGCTATTAAAGGGCAGGACCCCATCATGAAAGGCGACGTTACAGTCATCCAGCATCTCAACAAGATCCTTGCCAATGAACTGGTCGCGATCAATCAATATTTCCTGCATGCGCGCATGTATGAAGATTGGGGCCTGAACAAGCTCGGCAAGCACGAGTACCACGAATCCATCGACGAGATGAAGCACGCGGACAAGCTGATCAAGCGCATCCTGTTCCTTGAAGGCCTGCCGAACGTCCAGGACCTGGGCAAGCTGCACATCGGCGAACACACCAAGGAAATGATCGAGTGTGACCTGCGTATTGAAAAAACCGGTCATGCCGATCTGAAAGTGGCCATCGCGCATTGCGAGAAAGTTGGCGACTTCGGCAGCCGTGAACTGCTTGAAGACATTCTCGAGTCCGAAGAAGAACACATCGACTGGCTGGAAACCCAACTGGGCCTGATCGACAAGATTGGTATCGAGAACTACCTGCAATCGCAGATGGGCGAAGACGAGTAAGTTCTACGCCGTTAATCTCGATGCAATAAAAAGCCCCGCTCTCTTTTACAGAGGCGGGGCTTTTTTGTGCCTGTTCCTGTTGTAGGAGCGAGCTTGCTCGCGATGGTCGTTAACGATAACGCGGGGAGCCTGGCACCCAGCGGTGTTCTTGAGTCCATCGCGAGCGAGCTCGCTCCTACATACAGCGAATCAGGCTTCGGACTTGTTGGCAGCAGCAGCTTCGACAGCAGCCTTGATGGTGGTCTGCAACGAACCGTCAGCAGCCATCTCAGTCATGATGTCGCTACCGCCGACCAGCTCGCCACCCACCCACAATTGCGGGAAAGTTGGCCAGTTGGCGTATTTTGGCAGGTTGGCGCGGATTTCCGGGTTCTGCAGGATGTCCACGTACGCAAACTTTTCGCCACAAGCCATCACGGCCTGCGCGGCTTTCGCGGAGAAGCCGCACTGCGGGGCATTCGGCGAGCCTTTCATGTAAAGCAGAATGGTGTTGTTGGCAATCTGCTCTTTAATCGTTTCGATGATATCCATGGAGCACCTCGGCTGAACTTTCCGACTCATGGGTCGGCACGGTGGCGCATTGTAACGGAAAGCCGAGCGCGCTGCTCGGTCTCTCCGTCGGTCTGACTCAAGCGGCTGCCACGGTCACTGGCACGCCATTGAGCGCGGCATTTCCCGACAATTCGTCAATCTGGCATTCGTCGGTCAGATCATTGGCGCTGGAACCCGGCTGACTGCTGGCAATCGAGATTTGCACGCCCGGCCGCGCATGGCCCCAGCCATGTGGCAGGCTGACCACGCCTTTCATCATGTCCAGACTGCCAAGCACTTCGACTTCGATCACGCCCACCCGCGAACTGACCCGTACGCGCTGCCCGTCACTGAGTCCGCGACTGGCCAGGTCGTCCGGATGCATCAGCAACTGATGACGCGGTTTGCCCTTCACCAACCGATGATAATTATGCATCCATGAGTTGTTGCTGCGCACATGCCGGCGGCCAATCATCAACAACTCGTCGGCGGCGGGTGCCTTCAATGCTGCGAAGCGCGCCAGGTCAGCGAGTATCGCGGCCGGTGCGGCCTGGATGCGTTGATTGGCAGTCTTCAGGCGTGGCGTCAGGTTAGGCTTGAGCGCGCCCAGATCGACGCCATGGGGATGATCGAACAAAGTCGCCAGCGACAGCCTGTGCTCAGACGTGTCGCCGTACATCCCCATGCGCAGGCCGCGATCGATCATTTGCGCCGGGGCGATGGTGGGCTTCAACTCCTTGCCGGTCCTGGCGGCAAATGCCTTGGCCAACCCGACGAAGATTTCCCAGTCGTGCAACGCGCCCTTGGGTTTGCCGAGGATTGCGCGGTTGAAACGACTGACGTTGCGCACCGCAAACAGGTTGAACGTGGTGTCGTAATGGTCGTTTTCCAGCGCCGATGTGGACGGCAGGATCAGGTCGGCATAGCGCGTGGTTTCATTGATGTACAGGTCGATGCTGACCATGAACTCCAGCCCGTCCAGCGCCTGTTCGAGCTTTCGGCCATTGGGCGTGGACAGCACCGGATTGCCCGCCACGGTAATCAGCGCCCGGACTTGCCCTTCTCCCTCAGTCAGCATCTCTTCGGCCAGTGCCGAGACCGGCAGCTCTCCAGCGTATTCCGGGCGACCGGAAACCCGGCTCTGCCACAGATTGAAGTGTCCGCCTGATGTCGTCGCCACCAGGTCCACCGCCGGTTCGGTGCACAAGGCCCCTCCCACGCGATCAAGGTTACCGGTGACCAGGTTGATCAACTGCACCACCCAGTGGCACAGCGTACCGAAGGCTTGGGTCGAGACGCCCATGCGGCCATAGCAGACGGCACTCGGCGCCGCGGCGAAGTCCCGCGCCAACTGGCGGATCTGTTCGGCCGGTACGGCGCACAACGGGCTCATGACTTCGGCGGTGAATGGCGCGACAACCTCCCGCACCTGCTCTAGATCGTCTACCGGCAGATGGCTGTCGCGGGTAAGCTCCTCAGCGAACAAGGTATTGAGCAGGCCGAACAACAGCGCGGCATCGCCGCCCGGGCGCACGAACAGATGCTGATCGGCAATGGCCGCCGTTTCACTACGGCGCGGGTCGACCACCACCACTTTGCCGCCCCGCGCCTGAATCGCTTTCAAACGCTTTTCCACATCCGGCACGGTCATGATGCTGCCGTTCGAAGCCAGCGGGTTGCCGCCCAGGATCAGCATGAAGTCGGTGTGATCGATGTCCGGGATAGGCAGTAACAAACCGTGGCCGTACATCAAATGACTGGTCAGGTGATGAGGCAGTTGATCGACCGATGTAGCGGAAAACCGGTTGCGGGTTTTCAGCAGGCCGAGGAAGTAATTGCTGTGGGTCATCAGCCCGTAATTGTGCACGCTCGGGTTGCCTTGATAGACCGCCACGGCATTTTGTCCGTGCTGTTCCTGTATTGCAGCAAGGCGTTCGGCGACCAGATTGAATGCCGCTTCCCATTCGATGGGTTGCCATTCATTGCCCACCCGCCGCATCGGCTGATGCAGGCGGTCCGGATCGTTCTGGATGTCTTGCAGCGCTACCGCCTTGGGGCAGATGTGTCCACGACTGAATGTGTCCAGGGGATCACCCTTGATCGACGTGATCTGGACGTTTCCGCCTTCGACCTCAGTGGTTTCGATGGTCAGGCCACAGATTGCTTCGCACAAATGGCACGCACGGTGATGGAGAGTCTTGGTCATGGCCAGTCTCTGTCTTGTTATGGGCGGGCAACGTAGGCCGCGGAAACAAAACTATGGCGCCAGAGCCGTCGCTACACCAGCGACGTTCGTCTTGTGAATCGAGGGTTATCAGGCCAGCCGATGGCCACGAGAGTTCAGTTCGAAGGCAACCTGGGTGGCGCCTGCAACTGGATGTCCTGACGGGTTTCGAACTGCCCGCGAGCGACATCGACACCGGTCAGTTCGCCGATCAGGCGCCAGTGTTCGTCGAGCCCGGCACTGATGGTGGCCATGCGATCGACCATGTGACGGCCGGCGGCTCGGGTAATCTCGTCTTCACTGCGCAGCAACTCGAAGGACATCGTCGTCACTGAGGCGGTGAGGTGGGTCAGGGAGCGTGCCGTGAGGCCCAGTAGTTCCATTAACAGCTGTTCTTTCGATTCCATCGGAAAGCTTCCTGCGTCGCTCGAGATTTATTTATAACCCAGCACTTTGCATTAGCAAATATTTCAGGCTGGCGACAGGCCGCTCAAGCACTGGAATGACAGGTCAGAAACCGACTGTCAGCGCACCATTGCCGCCCCGTCTGATTGCCAAGCCCCGAGAGGCCGGTGTACAAATGAGCCGCTGCTATAAGGAATCAAGCTTCAAAGCGCTACCTCGGTGAACCCGTAGCACCTCTGAAACTCCCTAAAAACTGTAGCCCTATTGGTAAGACGCGACATTTAATTATAAGATCGCGCCTTCCCCTATTTCGTCGCCCCGTGCGGCTTACGCCGCAGGTCTCGCCCGTTGTTCCGTTAAACAAGGCTTTGAGCATCTGCGGTTTGTAGCAAAAAGGTAGTCAATGATGAGCGCAAGGCACTTTCTCTCCCTGATGGATTGCACGCCCGAAGAGCTGGTCAGCGTGATCCGTCGAGGCGTTGAGCTCAAGGACCTGCGTAACCGCGGCGTACTGTTCGAGCCTCTGAAAAATCGCGTCCTGGGGATGATTTTCGAGAAATCCTCGACCCGCACCCGGATCTCCTTCGAGGCCGGCATGATCCAGCTCGGCGGCCAGGCGATCTTCCTGTCGCCACGTGACACCCAACTGGGTCGCGGCGAGCCGATCGGCGACTGCGCCATCGTCATGTCGAGCATGCTCGATGCGGTGATGATCCGTACCTTTGCCCACAGCAACCTGACCGAATTCGCCGCCAACTCCCGCGTACCCGTGATCAACGGCCTGTCCGATGACCTGCACCCGTGCCAGTTGCTGGCCGACATGCAGACCTTCCTCGAACACCGCGGCTCCATCCAGGGCAAGACCGTGGCCTGGATCGGCGACGGCAACAACATGTGCAACAGCTATATAGAAGCGGCGATCCAGTTCGACTTCCAGTTGCGCGTTGCCTGCCCGGAAGGCTACGAGCCCAATCCTGAATTCGTGGCCAAGGCCGGCGATCGGGTCACCATCGTTCGCGACCCGAAAGATGCCGTGCGCGGCGCACACCTGGTGAGCACCGACGTCTGGACCTCCATGGGCCAGGAAGAGGAAACCGCCAAGCGCCTGAAGCTCTTCGCACCGTATCAGGTCAACCGCGCCCTGCTCGACCTGGCCGCTGACGACGTGCTGTTCATGCACTGCCTGCCGGCACACCGCGGCGAAGAAATCAGCGTCGACCTGCTCGACGACAAACGCTCGGTGGCCTGGGATCAAGCCGAAAACCGTCTGCATGCGCAAAAAGCCCTGCTCGAATTCCTCGTCCCACCTTCGTATCACCACGCATGAGCCAGCCATTACTGCTTAACCTGAGAAACCTCGCCTGCGGCTATCAAGACCAGCGCGTGGTGCAGAACCTGAACCTGCATTTGAACGCTGGCGACATCGGTTGCCTGCTGGGCTCTTCGGGCTGCGGCAAGACCACCACCCTGCGGGCGATTGCCGGTTTCGAACCGGTACACGAAGGTGAAATCCAGCTGGCGGGCGAGACCATCTCCAGCGCCGGCTTCACCCTCGCCCCGGAGAAGCGTCGCATCGGCATGGTGTTCCAGGACTACGCACTCTTTCCGCATTTGAGCGTGGCCGACAACATCGCCTTCGGCATTCGCAAGCATCCGCAAAAGGATCGCGTCGTCGAAGAGCTGCTGGAACTGGTCAACCTGAAGAACCTCGGCAAGCGCTTCCCCCATGAGCTTTCCGGTGGCCAGCAGCAACGCGTCGCCCTGGCCCGCGCCCTGGCGCCGGAACCGCAACTGCTGTTGCTCGACGAGCCGTTCTCCAACCTCGATGGCGAATTGCGCCGCAAGCTCAGCCACGAAGTGCGCGACATCCTCAAGGCCCGTGGCACCAGCGCGATTCTGGTGACTCACGACCAGGAAGAAGCCTTCGCGGTCAGCGACCACGTTGGCGTGTTCAAGGAAGGTCGACTGGAGCAGTGGGATACGCCCTACAACCTGTATCACGAACCGCTGACACCCTTTGTGGCCAGCTTCATCGGCCAGGGCTATTTCATTCGCGGTCAGTTGAGCAGCCCCGAATCGGTGCAAACCGAGCTGGGTGAGTTGCGCGGCAATCGGGCCTACACCTGGCCGGTCGGTGGCGCCGTGGATGTGCTGCTGCGTCCGGACGACATTGTCTATGCACCGGATAGCGAGCTGAAGGCGCGAATCGCTGGCAAGACGTTCCTGGGCGCGTCGACCCTGTATCGCTTGCAGCTGCCGACAGGCGCACAGCTGGAATCGATTTTCCCGAGCCATGTCGATCGTCAGGTCGGGGCGGATGTGGGCATTCGTGTCGCGGCTGAACACCTGGTGCTGTTCCAGGCGTCAGGCAGCACGGCGGCGCAGATTCCGACTGTTGAATCAGGTGTCCGGCGCTACAGCACCGCCCACTGATACACACAAAAACCTGTAGGAGCGAGCTTGCTCGCGAAAAACGTCGGAGCGCCGCGTTCATCCAGCGAGCACTCGTCATCGTTGACGTCCATCGCGAGCGGGCTCGCTCCTACAGTAGTTTTGCATTAGCCCAAGATTAGCGTTCCACGCGCAACGAGCGTCGCATCCCCGCCAATCTTCACCCGATCGCCTTCCAACCGGCAGAACAACTCCCCACCCCGCGCCGAACGCTGGAAAGCCGTCAGGCTCGACTTGCCCAAACGCTTTGACCAGTACGGAATCAGGAGGCAATGGGTCGATCCGGTCACCGGGTCTTCATCAATGCCGATGGCCGGAGCGAAGTAACGGGAAACGAATTCGTGCTGCTCGCCCCGCGCCGTCACGATGGCGCCCAACCACGGCAACTTCGCCAGGGCAGCCATGTCCGGTGTGCAGTCAAGCACGGCCTGCTCGGATTCGAGCACCACGAACAGCTCGTTCGAAGCCAGCACTTCCACGACTTTCACACCCAGTGCACGTTCGATAGCCACAGTGTCGCTCACTGGCGTCGGCACGATGGTCGGAAAATCCAGCCACAGGCGCCCGCCCTCCCGCATCACGCTCAACGGGCCGGATTTACAGGTGAAGTCCAGTCGCTCGACTGGCTCCTTGTAGATCTCAAACAACACATAGGCACTGGCCAGCGTCGCGTGCCCGCACAATGGCACCTCGGTGGTCGGCGTAAACCAGCGGATGTGCCAGCCCTGCCCTTCGCGCACGACAAACGCCGTTTCGGCGAGGTTGTGCTCGGCAGCAATCTTCTGCATCAATTCATCGGCGAGCCAGGTATCGAGCCGATAGACCATCGCCGGGTTGCCGCTGAATGGCTGATTGCTGAACGCGTCGACCTGATGAAACTCAAGCTGCATAAACTTCTCCCTTTGTCAGACCCGTCGAGCATGCCGCGTTGGTCGAACCGGCACCAGTGACAGAGCAGGCTGATTTTCACCATACAGCGCTGCGCCCACTTCGATGCTCACGCACGGCCGATATCGGCAAACTTTGCCTGGGTGTGTTCGGCCAGCACCGCCGGTGCCAGCTCGACTTCCAGTCCACGTCGACCGGCACTGACAAAAATGCTGGCGAAGGGCTGGGCCGAATTATCAATGAAGGTACGCAAACGCTTTTTCTGCCCCAGCGGACTGATCCCGCCCAACAGATAGCCAGTGGAGCGCTGCGCCGCCGCCGGATCGGCCATTTCGACCTTTTTCACGCCAGCGGCGTGGGCCAGCCCTTTCAAGTCCAGGCTGCCGGCCACCGGCACCACCGCCACCAGCAATTCCCCTTTTTCGCTGGCCGCCAGCAAGGTCTTGAACACCTGTGCCGGGTCGAGCCCGAGTTTTTCCGCAGCTTCCAGACCATAGGAGGCAGCCTTCGGGTCATGCTCGTAACTGTGTACGCGATGTTCGGCCCGAACCTTTTTCAACAAATCCAATGCGGGGGTCATGACAGCTCCAGACTCGGCGGCAGAAGAAAATACTGCGCCGGATTCTAGGACATTGATCGTTAAAAGGCTTCAGGGCAGCACATCCATAACGCCACTGCCCGGCGTTCCCATCGCCCAATGACTCGTTCATTCATGCGACGAATAGTTTCTTTATGACCGACGGTTCACTTTCGACCTTTGACAGCAGTGTTTCTTGTCTATATTTTTTCGTTTCTGAAACTGTACGAAACGTCCTACCGCAGCACCCGGCAGCAAACCGTGACCAGGATGGGGATCCTGCCTCGGCGAAAAACGCGCTCCGACCACTATGGGAAAAGCGCCAGACAACAAAAAAAATGAGGTTTCAATGACAACTGCTTTGCAACAACCGTCGCTCTCGAGCCAATGCATGGCCGAGTTTCTGGGTACGGCGCTGCTGATCTTTTTTGGTACGGGTTGCGTTGCCGCGCTCAAAGTCGCGGGTGCCAGTTTTGGCTTGTGGGAAATCAGCATTATCTGGGGCATCGGCGTCAGCATGGCGATCTACCTCACCGCCGGGGTTTCCGGGGCGCACCTGAACCCTGCCGTGAGCATTGCCCTGAGCATTTTCGCGGATTTCGAAAAGCGTAAACTGCCTTTCTACGTACTGGCCCAAGTGGCGGGTGCCTTCTGTGGCGCGTTGTTGGTTTACACGCTCTACAGCAATCTATTCTTCGAATTCGAACAATCGCATCACATGGTTCGCGGCACTCAAGCCAGCCTTGAATTGGCTTCGGTGTTCTCAACCTTCCCAAATCCTGTGTTGACCACCGCCCAGGCATTCCTGGTCGAGGTGATCATTACGGCCATCCTGATGGGCGTGATCATGTCCCTGACCGACGACAACAATGGCCTGCCAAAAGGCCCGCTGGCACCGCTGCTGATCGGCCTGCTGATTGCGGTGATCGGCAGCTCGATGGGACCGTTGACCGGTTTTGCCATGAACCCTGCGCGGGACTTCGGCCCTAAACTGATGACTTTCTTCGCTGGCTGGGGTGAAATTTCCTTCACCGGCGGACGCGATATTCCGTATTTCCTGATTCCTGTTTTTGCACCGATTGTCGGTGCCTGCCTCGGCGCTGCCGCCTATCGCGGGCTGATTGCCCGCCATCTGCCCGGCGCCGTACCTGCTACAAAGGATGAAACACCGGCCATTGACGGCAAACCCAGAACTTCTTGATACCGTCGGCGCGTGCCCTGCCCCTTGATCGCGCGCCAGACCTCACTCCCTTATTTCGTCCAAGGCAATCGACATGACCGACACACAGAATAAGAACTACATCATTGCCCTCGATCAGGGTACGACCAGCTCCCGCGCGATCATTTTCGACCGCGACGCGAACGTGGTCTGCACCGCCCAACGGGAGTTCGCCCAACATTACCCGCAAGCCGGCTGGGTCGAGCATGACCCGATGGAAATCTTCGCCACTCAAAGCGCGGTAATGGTCGAGGCCCTGGCGCAAGCCGGCCTGCACCATGACCAGGTGGCGGCCATCGGCATCACCAACCAGCGCGAAACCACCGTGGTGTGGGACAAGAACACCGGCCGCCCGATCTACAACGCCATCGTCTGGCAATGCCGCCGCAGCACCGAGATCTGCCAGCAACTGAAGCGCGATGGCCACGAGCAATACATCAGCGAAACCACCGGCCTGGTCACCGATCCGTACTTCTCCGGCACCAAGCTCAAGTGGATCCTCGACAACGTCGAAGGCAGCCGCGAGCGCGCACGCAACGGCGAGCTACTGTTCGGCACTGTCGACAGTTGGCTGATCTGGAAGTTTACCGGCGGCAAGGTGCATGTCACCGACTACACCAACGCCTCACGCACCATGCTCTTCAATATCCACACCCTGGAGTGGGACGCGAAGATGCTGCAAGTCCTCGACATCCCGCGTGAGATGCTGCCAGAGGTCAAATCGTCGTCCGAAATCTACGGCCACACCAAAAGCGGCATCGCCATCGGCGGTATTGCCGGTGACCAGCAAGCCGCCCTGTTCGGCCAGATGTGCGTCGAGCCAGGCCAGGCGAAAAACACTTACGGCACTGGCTGCTTCCTGCTGATGAACACCGGCGACAAAGCCGTGAAGTCCCGGCATGGCATGCTGACCACCATCGCTTGCGGCCCTCGCGGCGAAGTCGCTTATGCATTGGAAGGCGCAGTGTTCAACGGCGGTTCCACCGTGCAGTGGCTGCGTGACGAGCTGAAGATCATCAACGATGCCCACGACACCGAGTACTTCGCCAACAAGGTCAAGGACAGCAATGGCGTGTATCTGGTGCCGGCTTTCACCGGTCTTGGTGCTCCCTACTGGGACCCGTACGCCCGTGGCGCACTGTTCGGCCTGACCCGCGGCGTCCGTGTGGATCACATCATCCGTGCCGCGCTGGAGTCGATTGCCTACCAGACCCGCGACGTGCTCGACGCCATGCAGCAGGACTCCGGCGAACGCCTAAAGGCCCTGCGTGTGGACGGCGGTGCAGTGGCGAACAACTTCCTTATGCAATTCCAGGCCGACATCCTCGGCACGCAGGTCGAGCGCCCGCAAATGCGCGAAACCACGGCACTCGGCGCCGCCTACCTGGCAGGCCTGGCCTGTGGCTTCTGGGGTAGCCTTGAAGAGTTGCGCGGCAAGGCCGTGATCGAGCGCCAGTTCGAGCCGACGCTGGATGAAACGGCGAAGGAAAAACTCTACGCCGGCTGGAAAAAAGCGGTCAGCCGCACCCGCGATTGGGCGGCTGAAGACGAGGCTGAGTAAGCGAACTCCAGCCTCCGTATCTGTATGTAACTGGTAGGGAGCAGATTCCTGCGGCATCATGGGCAAATTTTGCACGGCAGCCCAAAGGAAGCCCCATGAATCTGCCTCCCCGTCAGCAGCAAATCCTCGAACTGGTCCGCGAACGCGGCTATGTCAGCATCGAGGAAATGGCCACGTTGTTCGTTGTTACACCGCAGACCATCCGCCGCGACATCAATCAGCTCGCGGAAGCCAATTTGTTGCGTCGCTACCACGGCGGCGCGGCTTACGACTCCAGCGTTGAAAACACCGCCTACGCCATGCGCGCCGATCAGATGCGCGATGAAAAACAGCGTATCGGCGAAGCCATTGCCGCGCAGATTCCCGACCATGCCTCGTTGTTCATCAACATCGGCACGACCACCGAATCCATCGCCCGGGCACTGCTCAACCACAGTCACCTGAAAATCATCACCAACAACCTGCATGTGGCTTCGATGCTCAGCGCCAAGGACGACTTCGACGTGCTGCTGACCGGCGGCAACGTGCGCCGCGACGGTGGTGTGGTCGGTCAGGCGAGCGTCGATTTCATCAACCAGTTCAAAGTCGATTTCGCCCTGGTCGGCATCAGTGGTATCGATGAGGATGGCAGCCTGCTGGACTTCGATTATCAGGAAGTGCGGGTATCCCAGGCGATCATCGCCAATGCCCGACAAGTGATCCTCGCCGCCGACTCCAGCAAGTTCGGACGCAACGCCATGATTCGCCTGGGGCCGATCAGCCTGGTCGATTGCCTGGTCACTGATCAGCAGCCGTCCCCGGCGCTGGCGCAGCTGTTGAACCAGCACAAGGTTCGGCTGGAGGTCGTTTAAGCACACCGCTCCCCTGTGGCGAGGGGGCTTGCCCCCGTTGGGCTGCGAAGCGGCCCCCAAACCATTCAACCGAGATCATTCAGATTCACTCGGTCAGCTGCAATTGCGACAGCTTCGCCGTCGAACGGGGGCAAGCCCCCTCGCCACAAAAGCAGCCTGCAACCTTTCAATGTTCGTAAATTTTCCTTTACCGGCCCTTCGATGAGTATTTTCAATCGAAGCTGACTGGCTGCGCGCGTCTTTATGGGCTAGTATTTTCGCAAATGAACATTAATGTTCGAATTCAAATACAGAACATCAAAGAATTCCGAGGCCGTGCCGATGCCCACTTCTACCTTGCCTACGCCCCCTCTCGCTGAGGTCTACGATATCGCCGTCATCGGTGGCGGGATCAATGGCGTGGGGATCGCAGCGGATGCCGCCGGTCGCGGTCTCTCGGTGTTCCTTTGCGAAAAGGATGACCTGGCCAGCCATACCTCGTCGGCCAGCAGCAAGCTGATCCACGGCGGCCTGCGTTACCTCGAGCATTACGAATTCCGCCTGGTGCGTGAAGCCCTGGCTGAACGTGAAGTGCTGCTGGCCAAGGCTCCGCACATCGTCAAGCAAATGCGCTTCGTGTTGCCACACCGCCCGCATCTGCGTCCGGCGTGGATGATTCGCGCCGGTCTGTTTCTCTATGACAACCTGGGCAAGCGCGAGCAACTGCAAGGTTCGAAAAGCCTGAAGTTTGGCCCCGACAGCGCACTGAAAAGCGAGATCACCAAAGGCTTCGAATATTCCGATTGCTGGGTCGACGACGCCCGCCTGGTGGTGTTGAACGCCATGGCTGCCCGGGAAAAAGGCGCCCACGTGCACACCCAGACCCGCTGTGTCAGCGCGCGCCGCACCAAGGGCCTGTGGCACCTGCACCTGGAGCGCGCCGATGGCAGCCTGTTTTCGATCCGCGCCAAGGCATTGGTGAACGCGGCCGGGCCATGGGTTGCGAAGTTCATTCGTGATGACCTGAAGATGGAATCGCCATACGGCATCCGCCTGATCCAGGGCAGCCACCTGATCGTGCCAAAATTGTACGAAGGTGAACACGCGCACATCCTGCAAAACGAAGATCAGCGCATCGTGTTCACCATTCCGTACCTGAACCGCTTCACCCTGATCGGCACCACCGACCGCGAGTACACTGGCGATCCGGCGAAAGTGGCAATTACCGATGGCGAAACCGATTACCTGCTGAACGTGGTCAATGCCCATTTCAAAAAGCAGATCAGCCGCGACGACATCCTGCACAGCTATTCCGGTGTGCGCCCGCTGTGCAACGACGAATCCGACAACCCGTCGGCCGTGACCCGCGACTACACCCTGGCACTGTCTGGCACTGGCGAAGAAGCGCCGTTGCTCTCGGTATTCGGCGGCAAGCTCACCACCTATCGCAAACTGGCTGAGTCGGCGCTGGCGCAACTGGCACCGTATTTCAAGCACATCCAGCCGAGCTGGACCGCCAACGCCACCTTGCCCGGCGGTGAGGACATGACCACTCCACAAGCCTTGAGCTCGCGTATCCGCGACAAGTTCGACTGGGTGCCAAGCGAGATCGCTCGCCGCTGGGCTACCAGCTATGGCAGCCGTACCTGGCGCATGCTCGAAGGCGTACAAGACCTCAGCGATCTGGGCGAGCACATCGGCGGCGGTCTCTACACCCGTGAGGTCGACTATCTGTGCAGCGAAGAATGGGCAACCAGCGCCCACGACATCCTCTGGCGCCGCAGCAAGCTTGGCTTGTTCACAACGGTGGCCGAACAGGAAAAGCTCAAGGACTACCTGAACCAGGTCGAACAGAACCGCAGCAAGATCGAAGCCGCCTGATCGGTCGCTGGCATAAACAAAAGCCCCTGAGTCGCGCGATTCAGGGGCTTTTTCGTATCGATGGAATTCAGTCGCGCAAATCCGACTCGTGAATGGGCTGCTCGCGGTGAGTCGCCCGCTGGTACTGCGCCGGCCACACGGCCTTGTGTCCGCCCAGATCGTCATCGGCATGCAACGCCCAGTACGGATCACGCAACAACTCACGGGCCAGGAAGATGATGTCCGCCTGACAGGTGCGCAAGATGTGCTCGGCCTGGGCCGGCTCGGTGATCATGCCCACCGTGCCGGTGGCCATGCCCGACTCCTTGCGCACACGTTCGGCGAAGCGGGTCTGATAGCCAGGGCCTGTGGGAATCTCGGCATTCACCGCCGTCCCGCCCGACGAAACGTCGATCAGGTCCGCCCCCAGGTTTTTCAGACGACGCGCCAGCTCCACGGTTTCATCGGGGTTCCAGCCGTCTTCCACCCAGTCGGTGGCCGAGACCCGGACAAACACCGGCAACTCCTCAGGCCAGACCGCACGCACCGCTTCGGTAACCTGCAGCACCAGCCGGATGCGATTTTCGAACGAACCGCCATATTGATCGCGCCGCTGATTGCTCAGCGGCGACAGGAACTGATGCAGCAGGTAACCATGGGCCGCGTGCACTTCGACCACCTTGAAACCGGCCGTCAGGGAGCGCTTTGCCGCATCGACAAAGGCCAGGATCACATTGGCGATCTCGCCTTCATCCAATTGTCTGGGTTGGGTGTGCTGCGGGTCGAACGCAATCGGCGAAGGTCCGACCGGCAACCAGCCGCCCTCGTCGGGTTTGACGCTGCCATGCTTGCCGAGCCAAGGCCGGTAGGTACTGGCCTTGCGCCCGGCATGAGCCAGTTGAATGCCAGCAACGGCCCCCTGGGCGGTGATGAAACGGGTGATGCGTTGCAGAGGTTCGATTTGCTCGTCATTCCACAGACCGAGGTCCTGAGCGGTGATACGCCCGTCGGCGGTGACCGCCGTGGCTTCGGTAAACACCAGCCCGGCGCCGCCGACAGCGCGGCTGCCGAGGTGGACCAGGTGCCAGTCATTGGCCAGGCCATCTGCACTGGAATACTGGCACATCGGCGATACCGCAATGCGGTTGGGCAGGGTCAATTGGCGAAGGGTAAAGGGTTCAAGCAGCAGACTCATGGGGCACCTCTCGAATCAGTGGGCAGGCTCCAGGTTCTGTTTGAATAGTCGACGAGTGACAGGAAAAAGGTACAGCACCCGCCCCCGCGGGCAAAAAATTCGACAAGACGTCACAAGGCCAAAATCAAGCAGTGCTTAGAGCCTAGTCGACATCGGGGGATCAGGGAGGGTTCAAGAATTGAAACACCTCAATAGCAGGTAAATCGAGGTTCTGTGGCGAGGGGGCTTGCCCCCGTTCGGCTGCGCAGCAGCCGCAAATTGATTCGGCACGGTTTATCTTGCCGAATTCGATAGCAGATTTGGGGCCGCTTCGCAGCCCAACGGGGCGGTGCGGCGATCCGACAAGCCCCCTCGCCACAAAAGCAAGGCAGTGATCCGACTTATCGCGGTTCGATGTGGGCAATCATCAGTTGCACAGTCTCGTTGCCACGAAACTCGTTGAGGTCGAGTTTGTAGGCCAGTTCCACCCACTTGATGGTCGGATTCGGCCAGATGTCGCGGTCGATCCCGAAGGCGATGCCGTCGAGCTTCACCGAACCACATTCACTTTTCAGCACGACTTTAAGGTGCCGTTCGCCCACGACCCGCTGTTCGACCAACTGGAACACCCCATGAAACAACGGCTCCGGGAAATGCTGCCCCCAAGGGCCGGCATGCCGCAGGGCGCGGGCCAGTTCCAGGTGGAATTCTTCCACAGCCAGGGTGCCGTCCGACAACAGGCGGCCCGTCAGGTCTTCTTCGCGCAGCTGCCGGCGCACTTCAGCGTCAAAGGCTTCGGCGAACAAGGGAAAATTCGCCTCCGGCAGCGTCAGGCCGGCCGCCATCGCGTGGCCGCCGTACTTGGTGATCAGATTCGGATGCTGCGCCGCCACCACGCTCAGGGCATCGCGGATGTGAAAACCCTGGACCGAACGCCCCGAGCCCTTGAGCAGGCCATCTCCTGCATCGGCAAAGGCGATGGTCGGGCGGAAGTAGCGCTCTTTCATCCGCGACGCGAGGATACCAATGACACCCTGGTGCCACTCGGGATCGAACAGGCACAAGCCGAACGGCATCGACTCCACTGGCAAATCCTTGAGCTGCGCCAGCGCTTCACGCTGCATGCCCTGCTCGATGGACTTGCGATCCTGGTTCATGCCGTCCAATTGAGCAGCCATTTCACGAGCCAGGCCTGCGTCTTCGGTCAGCAGGCATTCGATGCCCAGGCTCATATCATCCAGGCGTCCTGCCGCGTTCAGTCGCGGGCCGACAATGAACCCCAGGTCGGTGGAAGTGATGCGCGCATGGTCACGCTTGGCCACTTCGAGGATCGCCTTGATCCCCGGCCGGGCACGTCCGGCGCGAATCCGCTCGAGGCCCTGATGCACCAGGATCCGGTTGTTGGCATCCAGCGGCACCACGTCGGCCACGCTGCCCAGGGCCACCAGATCGAGCAGTTCGCCGATATTCGGCTGCGGCTTGCTGGTGTACCAGCCGAGCTCGCGCAACCGCGCACGCAGGGCCATCAGCACATAAAAAATCACCCCGACACCGGCCAGCGCCTTGCTCGGAAATTCGCAACCCGGCTGGTTCGGGTTGACGATGGCATCAGCCAAGGGCAGTTCGTCACCGGGCAAGTGGTGATCGGTTACCAGCACCTTGAGCCCGGCCTTTTTCGCCGCTGCCACGCCTTCGACGCTGGAGATGCCATTGTCGACGGTGATCAGCAAATGCGGCTGACGCTCCAGCGCCACCGCGACGATCTCCGGTGTCAGGCCGTAGCCGTAATCGAAACGGTTCGGCACCAGGTAATCGACATGCGCCGCCCCCAGCAAACGCAGGCCCAGCGTGCCCACGGTACTGGCCGTCGCGCCGTCGGCATCGAAGTCGCCGACGATCAGAATGCGCTGGCGCTGTTCGAGCGCCGTCACCAGCAGATCCACGGCGGCATCGATGCCCTTGAGTTGCTGGAACGGAATCAACCGCGCCAGGCTCTTGTCCAGTTCCGCCTCCGATTGCACGCCCCGCGCTGCGTACAAGCGGGTCAACAGCGGTGGAATATCACCGAGGAATGGCAGGGTGTCGGGCAGCAGGCGAGGTTCGATGCGCATGGGGTGACAGGAGCTTCTCTTCAATACGTAGGATAAAACCGGGTGACGCAGTGCAGTGACGAAAAATCAGCCACGCTCACCCGCAAGCCACTGCAACTGGACTTCGTGCTGACCACGGTCGTCGGTAACGAAGATCGTCCCTTCGCTGATCATCACGTCCCACTTGATGACGCGGGGCATGTCTTTGGCCAGGGTTTCCAGGACTTCCTGAGGCACGGCAGCGATGTTGACGTTCTTCAGGTTTTTCACCGCCGGCACCACCTTGCCTTCCCACACGCGCAGGCTGCCGTAGGCCAAAAGGCTGGTGCGCTCGGTGCGACGCGAACACCAGGTCAGGCGCTCGGCATCGGGCTGGCCGACTTCGATCCAGTGAAGGACGCGGTCATCCAGGCTTTTTTCCCACAAGGCCGGTTCATCCACTTCCGACAGACCACGGCCAAACGACAGCTGCTCGTTGTACCAGAGGGCGTAGGCCAGCAGGCGCACGGTCATGCGCTCTTCGGTTTCCGAAGGGTGACGGGCGATGGTCTGCTTCACGCTCTCATAGACACTGCGGTCGAGGTCGGTGAGGTTCAGTTCAAACTTGTAGGTCGTGGACGGCTGGGCCATGAACGGGCTTCTTGATACGAGGAAAGGCGGCAAGTCTAACCGATGCGACGGGCAATCCACGAATTGAAGGTGATCAACCTCAAGCGCCTGACAGTCGGCTATGTTAAAACGCTGTATTCGCTCAACCCTTGTCCTACAGGATCCCGCATGCCGTTCACCGCCAAACCGCTTTCCGGTCTGAAAGTCATCGAATTGGGTACCTTGATTGCCGGCCCGTTTGCTTCACGCATTTGCGCCGAGTTCGGCGCCGACGTGATCAAGGTCGAGTCCCCGGACGGCGGCGATCCGTTGCGTAAGTGGCGCAAACTGTATGAAGGCACTTCGTTGTGGTGGTTCGTCCAGGCGCGCAACAAAAAATCCCTGACCCTCAATCTCAAGCACCCCGAAGGCCAGGCGATTCTGAAACAACTGCTGAGCGAAGCAGACATTCTGATCGAGAACTTTCGTCCCGGTGTCCTGGAAAAACTCGGCCTGGGCTGGGACGTCCTGCACGCCTTGAACCCGAAACTGGTCATGGTGCGGCTGTCGGGATTCGGCCAGACCGGCCCGATGAAAGATCAGCCCGGCTTTGGAGCGGTTGGCGAATCCATGGGGGGCCTGCGCTACATCACCGGTTTCGAGGATCGGCCACCGGTGCGCACTGGCATTTCCATCGGCGACTCGATTGCCGCGCTCTGGGGCGTGATCGGCGCGTTGATGGCCCTGCGTCATCGCGAGGTCAACGGCGGCCAGGGGCAAGTGGTGGACGTGGCGCTGTATGAAGCCATCTTCGCCATGATGGAAAGCATGGTCCCCGAGTTCGACGTGTTCGGCTTCATCCGCGAACGCACGGGCAACATCATGCCGGGCATCACCCCGTCCTCGATCCATACCAGTGCCGACGGCAAACACGTGCAGATCGGCGCCAATGGCGATGCGATTTTCAAACGCTTCATGCTAATCATTGGCCGGGAAGACCTGGCGAACGACCCGCAGCTTGCCAGCAACGATGGCCGCGATGCCCGACGCGACGAGATTTATGGCGTCATCGATCGCTGGGTCAACTCGTTGCCGCTGGACACCGTACTGGCGCAACTCAATCAGGCCGACGTGCCGGCCAGCCGGATCTTCAGCGCCGAAGACATGTTCAATGACCCCCAGTACCTGGCGCGGGAAATGTTCCTGCAAGCCAAGCTGCCGGACGGCAAAGACTTCAAGATGCCAGGCATTGTGCCGAAACTCTCAGAGACACCCGGTGAATGTGAATGGGTCGGGCCTCAACTGGGTGAGCACAACGCACAGGTACTCCAGGAACTTGGCTATGACGCGTCGCGGATCGCACAGTTGCGCAAAGACGGAGCCATCTGATCTGAGGCGCCCACCTCGACGCTACCCGTCGCGCGACGGGTGGCTGCCGTGCATGCTGGCGATTTTACTCTTGCTCCTCGAACCGATCCCGTCAGCCCTGGCGCAACCCAAGGAAAACCTGATCTGGCTCAAGCGCGACCTGCCGCCGCTGACGATCTTCGACGGGCCGAAAAAAGGCCAGGGCGTCATCGATCAACTACTTCCACTCTTGATAGCCGGCATGCCGCAGTACCAGCACAGCGTGATGAGGGTCAATCGCGCACGTGGACTGCAAATGCTCCACGAACCGTCTCTCGTCTGCGACGCTGCGCTGAACTGGAGCAAGGAACGGGAACAATGGATCGCCTTTTCCATTCCGGTCTTTCGCGCCATGAGCAATGGCCTGGCCGTGCGGCGCGCTGACCAGAAAGTGCTGGCTCCCTTCATCAAGGATGGCGAAGTGGACCTGGCAGCGCTGCTCGCCAGCGGCCGCGAAAAACTGGGCGTTATTGCCGAGCGCAATTACGGCGAATACCTCGATGGGCTGCTCAAACAAGCGCCAGTCGATGCACTGACGCCTCATTACGGCAACGACGCCTTGGGCAGCCTGCTGCAAATGCAGCGCCTGGGACGCTTGCGCCTGCTGTTGGGCTATCGCCCGGAAATTCGCTACCAGGCCTCATTGCAAGGCATCGCCGAGGATGAACTGCAGTTCTATCCAATCCGTGGCACGGGCAAATACCTGTCCGGTTACATCGGTTGCACCGACACGCCAAAGGGCCGCCAGGCCATTGTCGAAATCAACCAGGTGCTGCGCACCCTTCCCCGCGAACGCCTTGATGAGGCCTACGCCGCCTGGCTGGACCCCGAAAGTCGCAGCGATTACCTGAAAGACACCAAGGCGTTTTTCGACAATCTGGCGCAGCCATGAAAAATCCCGGGCAAAAAGAAACCCCGAGAAGTGGGGAGACGACTCGGAGTTAAACGTGGCCTGCTTAGAGACCAGTAGCAGCAAGCTACAAGCACCGGAGCACAATGCTTGATCCTGCTGTTACAAAGTCTGACCGACCTGGGCGCGGGAAGGTTCCCACAAAAAACCGTTCAATTGCGGCTGGACAGAAGCTTGTCCTGTGCCGCATTACGCAATGCCGCGATGACACAAGGCTCAAGGCGTCCTTCGGCGATCAGCACGTCGCGGTGCAAACCGTCGACCACATCCGTCAGCAGGCGCTTGTCATTCAACTGGGCCTGATTGAACTCGCGCTCGACCACCGTCGCACCGATAGCATTCTTCAGGGTCACCCGGCATTCGCCACGAATGCCTGACGGGGTCAACGTAACCTGATACGGGCTCAGCGCTTCACCGAGCAACAGACTGATACTTTCCATCCCGATCACCACTCAATAGTCTGAAAACAACGTGCCTGGGGCATGCCTACAACAAATGACCGCTGGCCCGAGAAGAAAGTTCTGGATACTGACCGCAGGCGAACCTGCAGCCCAGTCAAGAGAGCATGCACGGCGAACATGACAGAGAAAAAACGCAACCATCACGTCTGTCGGGTACGCCGGGCGATGTCGGCCCAGCCCCCCAACAATCCTCGTAGCTGGCCATCCGCCGTGTAGAACGGCACCGTCCACTGGTAGATATCCCTGACGCCTTCCTTGAACAACAATTGACGCTCGAAGAAGCGCGACCGGCGCGTTTTCAACTGCGCCAGAAATTCGCCATGCAGCAGTTCCGCGGTTTGTCTGGGCATGACATCGACTTCGATCAGCTGCCGCCCCTGCATCCGGTCAAAACGTGTCGCCAGGGCGTCCTCATAACTTTTGTTGCACATGATCAAACGCCCGTGCAGGTCCCGGACAAACATCGGGTCAGGCATGGCATCCATCAGGGCATGCTGGAATGCGAGCTGATCGTGCAGGCTCCTTTGGGCATCGAGCCGCTGCCTGACCACCACCGCCAACCGCCGATTCCAGAGCAGGGACAACAGACAGAACAGGCTGAGCACAAACATGCCCCAGCAAATCCACGTGTCAAATCGCTGCCAGAAGCCAGGTGCCTGTAGCGTGATAGCGCCGCCGAACCACTTACGGCGAAGATCGCGCAGTTCCTGTTCAGTAAACGCCTCAAGCGCCTTGTTGAGGATACTCAGCAACTGCGGCTGGCCTTTGCGCACCGCCAGATAATCCCCATCCCATTTGCCCGGCACCACGGCGCCGATCTGTAGCCGGTCCGACGGAATAAGCTGGGCGCGGATTTCACTTTCGATAGTGGCGTAGGCTTCGCCGCTTTCCACCCAGGCGCGGGCTTCGGCGTGGGTTTTAACCGAACGCAACTCGATGGACGGATAATTGCGACGGATCATCGCTTCCAGTGCATGCCGGGTCGGCAGCACCACCACCCGCTTCGCCAGATCCTCCAGCGACTGCACCGGTGGTGTTCCGGGCTGCCCGACAAAGACCCATCCTGCACCGCCGAACGCATGGCTGAAATCGAGAAACGCCTTGCGTTCGTCATTCATCGCCAGGGTCGTACTCAAATCCGCAGCGCCGCTTTCCAGATGGGCCAGCATCTGATCGGTGGAAAAAGACTCTTGGTAAACGAACTGCAACCCCGTCATGTCACTGATGCGTTTGAGCAGGTCATTGTTCAGACCCGTCCATTGACCATACTCATCCTTGAACTGGTACAACGGGTATTCCAGTGCCGTGACCACGACCCGTGGATGGTTGGCTATCCACTGCAACTCCTGGTCATCCAGCACGACCACTGAACGTGCGACAGACTTCCCACGCTCCTGGATCGTTGCCGGGCTTGCCGCTCCCCATTGGGCAACACCCAGGATGCCGAGCAAAAACAGCCAGCGCGTGACTGACTTGAACACACTTGTAAACAGCATTCCCATGTCCTTGGTGATCCATACGCCTGTCCTTTCGCGGCGATAACATGACAAGTGTGCATGCAGAAATGAAAAAGCCCGTCAGGAGACGGGCTTCAAAATGTTACAGCGCTGACCGGTTACAGCGGCTTGCCACGGTTGCCATGCTGGCTGACAAAGGCCTGCACGGCCTTCAAGTCATTTGGCAACACGGTGCAACGTTCGTCTCGCTCAAACAAATCAGAAAGATGTACAGGCAGTTCGAGCGCTTTTCCTACACCGGCTTTTTCCACGGCGTCCGGGAATTTGACCGGGTGGGCAGTCCCCAGGATCACCATTGGAATGTCCAGGCTACGGCGGCATTCCCGCGCGGCTTTCACGCCGATAGCAGTGTGCGGGTCCAACACTTCGCCAGTCTGCTCGTAGACTTCGGCGATGGTTTCGCAGGTTTGCGCGTCATCCACGGCCAGCGAGTCGAACAACTTGCGGGCTTCGGTCCAGCGCTCTTGCTCGACGCTGAAACCGCCGCCCTGCTTGAACGAATCCATCAACCCGGCGATTGCCGCGCCGTTGCGACCATGCAGGTCGAACAGCAAGCGTTCGAAGTTCGATGACACCATGATGTCCATGGACGGCGACAGAGTGGCGTGCAGGGTTTCCTTGACGTACTGGTTGCCGCTCATGAAGCGGTGCAGGATGTCGTTGCGGTTGGTGGCGACGATCAACTGATTGATCGGCAGGCCCATGTTGCGCGCCAGGTAACCGGCGAAAATGTCGCCGAAGTTGCCGGTCGGTACCGAGAACGCCACCGAACGCGCCGGGCCGCCCAACTGCAGGGCTGCGTGGAAGTAGTAGACGATCTGGGCCATGATCCGCGCCCAGTTGATCGAGTTCACAGCCACCAGGCGAGTGCCCTTGAGGAAACCTTGGTCGGCGAAGCTCGCCTTGACCATTTCCTGGCAGTCATCGAAGTTGCCTTCGATGGCAATGTTGTGGATGTTCTCACCGAAAATGGTGGTCATCTGCCGACGCTGCACTTCGGACACCCGGTTGTGCGGGTGCAGGATGAAGATGTCGACGTTTTCGCAGTGCTTGCAGCCCTCGATGGCGGCCGAACCGGTATCACCGGAAGTAGCGCCGACGATGACAACACGCTCGCCGCGCTTTTCCAGCACGTAGTCGAGCAGGCGACCGAGCAGTTGCAGGGCGAAGTCCTTGAACGCCAGGGTCGGACCGTGGAACAGCTCCAGCACCCATTCATTGCCGTTCAACTGACGCAGCGGTGCCACGGCGCTGTGGGCGAACACACCGTAGGTTTCTTCGAGGATTTTCTTGAAATCAGCGTCTGGAATGCTGCCGGTGACGAACGGGCGCATGACGCGGAAAGCCAGTTCGTGATACGGCAGGCCGGCCCAGGAAGCGATTTCTTCCTGGGTGAAACGTGGCAGGTTTTCCGGGACGTACAGACCGCCGTCGGTGGCAAGACCTGCCAGCAGGACGTCTTCGAAATTCAGGGCCGGTGCCTGGCCGCGGGTACTGATGTAGCGCATAGGGGCAAACCTTCGGTTTGAGCTTTGAGCTTCAAGCCATAAGCGACAAGTTAAAGCTGGACTGCTTTCAACTTGTCGCCAGGGGCTTACAGCTCGCCGCTGTTTTTATTTAGTTCAGGTGCTCGACACGGATACGTACGACCGGACCAACCACGCCCGCCAAAGCTTCCAGAGCAGCGATGGCGTCGTTGATGTGCTGTTCCAGCACGCGGTGGGTCAGCAGGATCATCGGCACCAGGCCGTCGTGCTCCTCGGCTTCCTTCTGCATGATCGACTCGATGTTGATGCCTCTCTCCGAGAGGATGCTCGCGACCTGAGCCAATACGCCCGGATGGTCCTTGGCCTGAATACGCAGGTAGTAGGCGCTTTCGCAGGCTTCGATCGGCAGGATTGGGTGAGCCGACAGCGAATCCGGCTGGAACGCCAAGTGCGGTACACGGTTTTCCGGGTCGGAAGTCATGGCGCGGACCACGTCCACCAGGTCGGCGATCACCGACGAAGCGGTCGGCTCCATGCCGGCACCGGCACCGTAGAACAGGGTCGAACCGGCAGCATCGCCATTGACCATTACCGCGTTCATCACGCCGTTGACATTGGCGATCAGGCGATCGGCCGGGATCAGCGTCGGGTGCACGCGCAGTTCGATACCGGCCGCGGTGCTACGCGCCACGCCCAGGTGCTTGATGCGGTAGCCCAGCGCTTCGGCGTAGTTCACGTCGGCGGTGGTCAGCTTGGTGATGCCTTCGGTGTAAGCCTTGTCGAATTGCAGCGGGATGCCGAACGCGATGGACGCCAGGATCGTCAGCTTGTGGGCGGCGTCGATACCTTCGACGTCGAAGGTCGGATCGGCTTCGGCGTAACCCAGGGCCTGGGCTTCGGCCAATACGTCTTCGAAGGTACGACCTTTCTCGCGCATTTCCGTCAGGATGAAGTTGCCGGTGCCGTTGATGATGCCGGCCACCCAGTTGATGCGGTTGGCGGACAGGCCTTCGCGGATCGCCTTGATCACCGGAATGCCACCGGCTACCGCCGCTTCGAACGCAACGATCACGCCCTTCTCGCGAGCCTTGGCGAAAATTTCATTACCGTGAACGGCGATAAGTGCCTTGTTCGCGGTGACCACATGCTTGCCATTCTCGATGGCCTTGAGTACCAGCTCGCGGGCAACGGTGTAGCCGCCCATCAGCTCTATAACGATGTCGATCTCAGGGTTCGTGGCCACTTCGAAGACATCGTTGGTAATCGCAATACCGGTCGTTTGGAACTGAGGCTTTGGCGTGCGCATGGCAATTTGTGCCACTTCGATCCCACGCCCGGCACGACGAGCAATTTCCTCGGCGTTGCGCTGAAGTACGTTGAAGGTACCGCCACCGACGGTTCCTAACCCACAGATGCCTACTTTGACCGGTTTCACTGTGAACTCCCCATAAAACGGCCGACTCGAGGCCGGCCGTGAAAACAACCGCAGACTCGCGGTTCTCTATTGATGGCCCGGCGAATGTCGCTACCGGACCATGATCGTCAATGGCTGACCGTGACGATGCGAATTTACTTCGCGCCCAGCGCCAGTTTGGCGACTTGTGGCGCAGGCTGGTAGCCCGGAATGACCTGACCGTCGGCCAAAACGATGGCCGGTGTACCGTTCACGCCAATCGACTGGCCGAGTGCGAACTGTTTGGAAACCGGGTTATCGCACTTGGCGGCCTTGATTTCCTTGCCGTCGACCATTTTGTCCATGGCCGCTTTCTTGTCTTTCGAGCACCACACTGCCTGCAACTGTTCGTCGCCCGGCGAGCCCAGGCCCTGACGCGGGAACGCGACATAACGCACTTCGATGCCGCGCTTGTTCAACTCGGGCACTTCGGCGTGCAGCTTATGGCAGTACGGGCAGGTGGTGTCGGTGAATACGGTGATGTGCGACTTGGTTTCGCCAATAGCCGGGTACACCACGGTTTCCGCAACCGGAATATCATTGATCAGCTTGGAGATGCCCAGGCGTTCGGTCTTCTCGGTCAGGTTGACCGGCTTGCCGTCCTTGAGATCGAACAGGTAGCCCTGAACCACGTACTGGCCGTCGGCACTGGCGTACAGCACACGGCTGCCTTGGAGTTTGACTTCGTACAGGCCAGGCAACGGGCTGGCGGTGATGCTTTCTACCGGCACTTCGAGCTGGAGGTTTTCCAGGCTTTTACGAATGGCTTTGTCGGCCGCGTCATCGGCGACGGCAAAGGTGCTGACCAACGCAATGGCTGCGGCGGCGAAAATCTGGGTCAGACGCATGAGAACTCCTGAAGGCGAACATATGGGACGATCAGAACGCCCGTGCCGAAACACCGGGTCATAACCGCCCATCGTGCAAACCGGCCAAGCCTATCACATAAGGCCCCTGTGGCGAGGGGGCTTGCCCCCGTTCGGCTGCGCAGCAGCCGTGATTCCGATGTATGCAGGGTGCCTGAATGAACTGGGTAAAGGGTTTTAGGGCTGCTTCGCACCCCAACGGGGGCAAGCCCCCTCGCCACAGGTCTGTATTCCATTGCAAGGGCTGCGTTAGCCTCTGGGATGGTGCTTGGCATGCAGATCCTGCAAGCGTGCCCGGGCAACGTGAGTGTAGATCTGGGTCGTCGACAAGTCGCTGTGCCCCAGCAGCATCTGCACCACCCGCAAGTCTGCGCCGTGGTTGAGCAGATGCGTGGCAAAGGCATGGCGCAGGGTGTGCGGCGACAGCGACTTGCCGATCCCGGCGACCTTGGCCTGATGCTTGATGCGGTGCCAGAAAGTCTGGCGGGTCATCTGCTCGCCACGCTGGCTCGGGAACAGCACATCGCTGGGACGCCCGCCAAGCAGTTCGCCGCGGGCATCACGCATGTAGCGTTCGACCCAGACAATTGCCTCCTCGCCCATCGGCACCAGCCGCTCCTTGCTGCCTTTACCCATCACGCGCAACACGCCCTGACGCAAATTGACTTGTTCCAGGGTGAGGCTGATCAACTCGGTCACCCGCAGGCCACAGGCATACAGCACTTCAAGCATGGCCCGGTCACGCTGACCGATGGCTTCGCTCAAGTCGGGCGCCTTCAGCAAGGCTTCCACATCCGCCTCGGACAAGGACTTTGGCAGTGGCCTGCCGAGTTGCGGCATATCAACGCGCAATGTCGGATCGACCGAGATCACCTTTTCCCGCAACAGATAGCGATAGAAGCCACGCACACCCGAGAGAAATCGCGCCGTGGAGCGTGGCTTGTAGTTCTGCTCCAGGCGCCAGGCCAGGTGGTCGAGTATCAACTCGCGACCGGCATTGACCAGTTCCAGCCCCTTGTCCTGCAGCCAGCCGTTGAACAGCGCCAGGTCACTGCGATAGGCATCGCGGGTGTTATCGGAAAGGCCTTTCTCCAGCCACAGGGCATCGAGGAATTGGTCTATCAGCGGGTTATCGATGGCAGGCATGGGTACTCGAATCATGCAGCCTGGAGGCCGCGCACGAAATTAAAATTGGACATGGAAACGGCCGCTAGTCTTTCATAGGCCGCCATTTCAAGGAACAGGGAGCAGCAATGAGCGAGCAGCAGATTTTATTGGCATTTGGCGGGATAGGCGCGGCGGCGCTGCTTTGCCAATGGCTGGCCTGGCGGTTGAAATTGCCGGCGATTCTTTTTCTGCTGTTGACCGGCATCCTGGCCGGCCCCGTGCTGCACTTGCTCGACCCGCAGGAGATGTTCGGACCACTGTTGATGCCGCTGGTATCACTGGCAGTGGCGCTGATCCTGTTCGAAGGCAGCCTGACCCTGCATCTGTCCGAATGGCGCGAAATCGGCAGCGTCGTCCATCGCCTGGTCACCATAGGCGCCCTCTCCACCTGGGTGGTCATTGCTGTCGCCACTCACTGGCTGCTGGATTTCGACTGGATGCTGGCCATCCTGTTCGGCAGCCTGACCCTGGTGACCGGGCCGACCGTGATCGTGCCGATGCTGCGCGTCGTGCGCCCGAAAGCGTCGATTGCCAACATCCTGCGCTGGGAAGGCATTGCCATCGACCCCATCGGTGCCCTGCTGGCGGTGGTCGTCTATAGCTTCATTATCGCCAGCTCCAAAGGTAACGGCCTCGAGGAAAGCCTGCTGACCTTCGGTGGCGTGATTCTGTGCGGCAGCCTGTTCGGTGTTTCTGGCGGCTGGTTGCTCGGTACACTGATTCGCCGCCAGTGGTTGCCGGAATACCTGCACAACCTGGCAGCGCTCGCGGCAGTCCTGGGTATTTTCATTGGCTCCAACGAAGTCACCAACGAATCCGGGTTGCTGGCCGTGACCTTGATGGGCATGTGGCTGGCCAACATGAAAGGCGTCGACGTGCGGCACATCCTGCACTTCAAGGAGAACCTCAGCGTGCTGCTGATCTCCGGCCTGTTCATTCTGCTGGCGGCACGGCTGGACTTGAATGCCATGATCGGCCTCGGGCCACTGGTGCTGATTTTGCTGCTGGTCATTCAGTTCATCGCCCGTCCTTTGAATGTGCTGCTAAGCACGGCAGGCTCCAGCCTGGGTTGGCGTGAGCGAGCGCTGCTGGCGTGGATTGCGCCAAGGGGTATCGTGGCAGCGGCGGTGTCGGCAATCTTCGCCATTCGCCTGCATGAGGCCGGCCATCAGGGGGCATTGCTGCTGGTGCCGCTCACCTTTGCGGTGATCATCGGCACGGTGGTGTTGCAAAGCGCGACGGCACGACCGCTGGCTCGCTTGCTGAAGGTGGCGGAACCGGCACCGAGTGGTTTCCTGATCATCGGTGCCAACGGACCTGCGCGCACCCTGGGCAAGGCACTGCAACAACTAGGCAGTCGCGTACTGCTGACGGATTCGAGCTGGGAAAACATTCGCGCAGCGCGGATGGAAGGCTTGCCGACTTATTTTGGCAATCCGGCGTCACAACATGCCGATGCGCATCTGGACCTGGTAGGCCTTGGGCACTTGCTGGCGCTGTCGCCTTCTGGCGAGATGAACACCCTGGCGCTGATGCGCTTTCGTCATGAACTGGGCCATCAGCGCATGTTCGGCCTGGCCAGCGGCCAGGAAAGCCGCCGCACCGACAAACACCGCACCAGCCTTGAACATCGCGGCAATCAATTGGGCAGCGAAGCGCTGACCTACGCCAAGCTCGCCAGCCAGTTGAGCCAGGGCTCGGAGCTATACAGCACGACATTGACGGATGGCTTCGGCTGGGACGATTACCGCGCGCTGCATGGTGAGCGGGCGACTTTGCTGTTCGTGCGCGACGACAGCGGCTGGGTGCATGTGGTGACGCCGGAGAGCACGTTGAAGCCTTCGGCGGGGTGGACCCTGTTGGCGCTGATTCAGCCGGAGACTGTTGGGGCCGGCTAAACCCCATCGCGAGCAAGCTCGCTTCCACAATGACCTTTAGTGCTCACAAATATTGCGCCCACTGAAGATCCACTGTGGGAGCGAGCCCGCTCGCGAAAAACGTATGGATAACGCGGTCATCCAGAAAGGGCGCGTTATCGTTGACGTCCTTCGCGAGCAGGCTCGCTCCTACAGGGTTTCGCGCAGACCCTGGCCATCATCAAATCGCAGGCAACAAAAAAGCAGCCCGTAGGCTGCTTTTTTCTGCATCGGAAGCTGGACTTAAGCCAGTTTTTCCTTGATGCGAGCTGCTTTACCCGACAGGTCACGCAGGTAGTACAGCTTGGCTTTACGTACGTCACCGCGACGCTTGACAGCCATGCTGTCGATTTGCGGGGAGTAGGTCTGGAAAGTACGCTCTACGCCAACACCGTTGGAGATCTTACGAACGGTGAATGCACTGTTTACGCCGCGGTTACGCTTGGCGATAACAACACCTTCGAACGCTTGCAGACGCGAACGGTCGCCTTCCTTCACTTTCACCTGAACGACAATGGTGTCGCCCGGGGCAAAGGTAGGGATCTCTTTGGTCATCTGCTCTGCTTCGAGTGCAAGGATGATTTTGTTAGTCATGCTGTGCTCCTAAGGTAAATCGTCTGATCTACCATCGATACGTTGTTAACTATCGTCCCGCTCGCGGATGTATTCCTCGAGCAGCTTCTTCTCTTCTCCAGAAAGCGAGCGGCTTTCCAGAAGATCGGCGCGTCGTTCAAAGGTCCGACCAAGGGACTGCTGTAAACGCCAACGCCGGATGTGCGCGTGATTGCCACTTAGCAATACGTCGGGAACACGCTGATCCGCATACACCTCCGGTCGGGTGTAGTGCGGGCAATCCAGCAAACCATCCGTAAAGGAATCTTCCTCGGCGGAGTCCGCATGCCCTAAAGCTCCAGGCAGCAGTCGTGTAACCGCATCGATCAGGACCATCGCCGGCAGCTCGCCGCCAGACAGTACATAGTCGCCAATCGACCACTCTTCATCGACATGAGCATCAATAAAACGCTCGTCAATGCCTTCATAGCGGCCGGCAATCAGGATCAATGCATCCAGATTCGCCAACTCGCGTACCGCCGACTGAGTCAGTTGACGGCCTTGGGGCGACAGGTAAATTACCTTCGCCGCCTCCCCGGCTGCTGCCTTGGCCTGAACCAGAGCATCTTCCAGGGGCTTGATCTTCATCACCATGCCCGGACCACCGCCAAACGGGCGATCGTCCACAGTGTGATGTCGATCCGTCGTGTAGTCTCGCGGATTCCAACAGGTGAGCTGCAAGAGCCCCTGTTTCACCGCACGACTGGTGATGCCGTACTCGCTGATGGCGGAGAACATCTCGGGAAACAGACTGATCACTTCTACGCGCAAGTTAGCCACGCTTAGAAATCCGCGTCCCAATCCACCTTCATCTCGCCCGCGGCCAGGTCGACGGCCAACACGCATTGCTCGGTATAGGGCAACAGGCGTTCGCGATCATCCAGGCTGCCAGCGCAAGGCTTGACCACCATTACATCATTCGAGCCAGTCTCCAGCAGGTGATCGATTTTCCCGAACAGTTGTCCGAGGGTGTCGATGACCTTGAGACCTTCCAGCTGGTACCAGTAGTACTCGCCGTCGGTCAGTTCAGGAAACAGGTTACGCGGCACGCAGATCTCATAACCGGCCAGAAGACGAGCTTCTTCGCGATCATCGAGACCCTTGAGCTTTGCGACCAGGAACTTGTCGTTCCCGCGCCCGCTGACCAGCTCTACCTGCTTAACATTGCCTTCACGCTTGAGCGTCCAGGTTTTGTATTCCAGCAGGTTCTTAATCGGATCAGTAAAGGAGTACACCTTCACTTCGCCGCGAACGCCGTGAACTGAGTAAATCTTGCCGATAACGATCAAATCATCAGCAATGGCTGGCGTCGCGTTCATATTGCTCAGGCCGCAGCCTTAGCAGATTCCTTCAACAACTGAGCAACGCGCTCAGAAGGTTGTGCACCAACGCTCAGCCAGTAGGCTACGCGCTCTTGGTTCACGGACAGACGAACTTCCTGACCACGAGCAACAGGGTTGAAGTAGCCAACCTGTTCCTTGTGCGAACCGTCGCGCGGGTTGCGGCTGTCGGTTACGGTCAAGTGGTAAAACGGGCGCTTTTTGGAGCCGCCAAGGGCAAGACGGATTGTTAGCATGTGAACATCGTTCCTGTAGTCGGTGCTGCAAATCTAAAGGCACAGCGGGCATGGGTGCCCGAAAGGCCGCATATTCTAAGGAATATCCGGACTTTTGCAAATGACTTTTTCCGGCGGTCTATCGGCCGCCTTGCAGATTTGCTATAGAGCCGTCGTTGAAAACGGCCGATCAGCTCCCGCCAAGTGCGGGTTTGCTGTGTATCCCACGTCCGTGTGGGTTAGCGCCGGTGCGACGACCGGCGCGAATTCTTTACATCTTTGGCATGCCGCCGCCGGGTAGCATTCCACCCATGCCGCGCATCATCTTGGCCATCCCGCCTTTCGCGGAGAACTTCTTCATCATCTTCTGCATCTGCTTGTGCTGCTTGATCAAGCGACCGATGTCCTGCACCTGGGTGCCGGAACCCATGGCAATCCGACGTTTGCGCGAACCGCTGATCATCTCGGGGTCGCGGCGCTCGGCCGGGGTCATGGAGTTGATGATGGCTTCCATCTGCTTGAATTGCTTTTCTGCCGCACCCTGGGCGTTGCCCATCTGCGCCAGATTCACGCCACCCATGTTCGGCAGCTTGTCCATGAGTCCGCCGAGGCCGCCCATGTTCTTCATTTGTTGCAGCTGATCACGGAAGTCTTCGAGGTCGAAGCCCTTGCCCTTCTTCAGCTTCTTGGCCAGCTTGTCGGCCTTGTCCTTGTCGAGGGTCGCTTCCGCCTGCTCGATCAGGCTGAGTACGTCGCCCATGCCGAGGATGCGCGAGGCGATACGCTCAGGGTGGAACGGATCGAGCGCTTCGCTCTTCTCGCCCATACCGATGAACTTGATCGGCTTGCCGGTGATGGCACGCACCGACAGGGCGGCACCGCCACGGGCGTCGCCGTCGACCTTGGTCAGGATCACACCGGTCAGCGGCAATGCATCGCCGAAGGCCTTGGCCGTGTTGGCGGCGTCCTGGCCGGTCATGGCGTCGACCACGAACAGGGTTTCGACCGGGTTGATCGCGGCATGCAGCGCCTTGATCTCGCCCATCATCTCTTCATCGATGTGCAGGCGACCGGCGGTATCGACGATGACCACGTCGATGAATTTGAGTTTCGCTTCCTTAATAGCCGCTTGCGCGATCTCGACCGGCTTCTGGCTCAGGTCGGACGGGAAGAAGGTAACGCCGACTTCACCGGCGAGCATTTCCAGCTGCTTGATCGCCGCGGGACGATAAACGTCGGCGGACACAACCATGACCGATTTCTTCTTGCGCTCTTTAAGGAAGCGCGCGAGCTTGCCGGCGGTGGTGGTTTTACCAGCGCCCTGCAAACCGGCCATCAGGATGACCGCTGGCGGCACTGCGCTCAGGTTCAAATCTTCGTTGGCCGCGCCCATCAGGCTTTCGAGCTCGGCCTGGACGATCTTCACGAAGGCCTGGCCCGGCGTCAGGCTGCGCGATACCTCGGTACCGACGGCACGTTCCTTGACCGAGTTGACGAAATCCTTGACCACCGGCAGGGCGACGTCGGCTTCGAGCAACGCCATGCGCACTTCGCGCAGGGTGTCTTTGATGTTGTCTTCAGTCAGCTTGGCCTTGCCGGTGACATGGCGCAGCGTCTGCGAGAGACGGTCGGTTAAGTTTTCAAACATTGCGCGATCCTTTCAGGCCCTGTGTAGACCGGGATAATGGCGGCCCGGACCGGACTAAACGTGTGCTCGGCGAGCCTGCGGCGTGGGCAGGTCGCGGATTATAGCGAAGACTGTGGCCGGCGGACACCTCGCCGTCAGGTTGCGCGGTCTTTCGTGTGGCGGGGGTTCTATGCCAAACTCAGCGACTTTCGGGCTTGCCTAACAGGATTTATGCTCCCCTTGTCACCCAGTTTGCTTACTACCCTCGCCGCCGCCTGCTTGTATGCCGCTGCGACCATTTATCAGGGCACTCGCCTGGCTTCCGGTGCCAAGGCCAACAAACGCCTGCTGGTCATGCTTGGCGTGCTCGCCGTAGTGACCCACAGCGCCAGCCTGCTCAGCCATCTGCTGACCCCGATCGGCCTGGGCCTGGATTTCTTCAATGCCGCCAGCCTGATTGCCGTGGCGGTCATTGCATTGACCCTGCTGGCCTGCTCGCGGATTCCGGTGGAGAACCTGCTGGTCCTGCTGTTCCCGCTTGGCGCCCTGACTGTGCTGCTGGCGCATTTCACGCCGGCCGGTACGGTGCAGGTCATCGATGAGGAGCCGGGCATCCTCGCCCACATCCTGCTCTCGATTCTGGCCTACGGCATGTTCACCATCGCGGTGTTCCAGGCTTTGCTGCTACTGGTTCAAGACCACCAGCTCAAGCACAAGCACCCCTCCGGCCTGATCAAGAACTTCCCGCCGCTGCAAACCATGGAAAGCCTGCTGTTCGGTTTCCTCTGGGCCGGCTGGACGCTGTTGTCGCTGTCACTGATTTCCGGCTGGCTGTTCGTCGAAAACCTGTTCGCCCAGCATCTGGTGCACAAAACCCTGCTGGCCTGCCTGGCCTGGCTCGTTTTCAGCGTGCTGCTGTGGGGGCGCAATCGCCTCGGCTGGCGCGGGCACAAAGCCATTCGCTGGACCCTGGCCGGCTTTTGCCTGCTGATGCTGGCGTATTTCGGCAGCAAACTGGTTCGTGAATACATCCTGCATATCTGACGGGCGGCATTAATGGACGACTTGCCCATAGGGCCGATGCTCGCGGTAGTGACCCTGTTGATTTTATGGTCGGGGCTGTTTACCGCCATCGAAGCGGCGCACCAACATTTATTGGCCCAGCGCACCGCGACGCGCTCCAGTGACAAACCGGTGGCGAAACTCAGCTTCCCCCTGGCCAGCCTGATTTTTTGCAACACCCTCTGCCGTGCACTCGCGGTGGTCATCAGCACCTTGCTGGCCATTTTCACCTGGGCCGAGAATGGCCCGTGGGTCGCTTGCCTTGGGGCGGGCGCGATTCTGCTGGTGTTTTCTGATTATTTGCCACGGGCGCTGGCCACCCGCTATCCGGATGCGATCCTGGCCCAGGGCAACAATCTGTTGCGCATACCACTGAAATTCATCTATCCCGCGGCATGGCTGCTCAACAGCATCAGTCAATTGCTGACGCGACCGTTCGCCCGTAAAGCCAAAGTGGTGCAACGAAGTGAGGACGAAACACCGCCGGAGCGGCAGGACACGCCGGAAACCGTAAGTCGCCCTCACCCGCTGCCAGGCATCCACGCGCTGGACAACATCACGGTCAATGACATCCTGGTGCCGCGCAGCGACGTGGACGGCATCAACCTCGATGACCCCATCGACGAAATCATCGAACAATTGCGCCACAACAAGCGCACGCGCCTGCCGGTATTCCACAGTGATATCAACCAGGTCGAAGCCGTCCTCAACACCCGGCACATCCTGCACTTGCTGCCCGATGCGAGCCTGACCAGGGAAGCGTTGCTGGCAGCCAGTCACGAGCCGTACTTCGTGCCGGAAAGCACTCCGCTGCAGCTGCAATTGCTCAACTTCCACAAGCAGCAGCGACGCCTGGGCATGGTGGTCGATGAATACGGCGAAGTGCTGGGCATCGTCACCCTGGAAGACATTCTCGAAGAAATCGTCGGCGAGTTCGAAAGCCAGCACAGCCAGGACAACCCGCACATTCATCCGCAAGCCGACGGGCGCCTGGTGATCGACGGTGCCGCATCCATCCGCGAACTGAACAAGAGCCTCGGCTGGCACCTGCCCAGCGATGGCCCGAAAACCCTGAACGGTTTGGTCACCGAGGCCCTGGAAACCATTCCCGAAAGCGCGGTGTGCCTGAAGATTGGCCGGTATCGCCTGGAAATTCTCGAGACCGAAGACAACCGTGTCACGCGGGTGCTGATCTGGCAGACCAGTTCGATGCCTGTCGCTATCTAACGCCTGACACAATCCCCTGTGGCGAGGGGGCTTGCCCCCGTTCGGCTGCGAAGCAGTCGTAAATCAACCGGCACACCGGCTTGGGGGCTGACTTATTCTGGCACTGCTTCGCAGCGCAACGGGGGCAAGCCCCCTCGCCACAATGTCCTCGCCATACCCCTTGTTCGATCGTTAGCCACCTTCCTATAATCGAATCGCTTACCCAAGCCTCGCCGGCCCCGTGCTTACCCCGCACCTAGCAGCTTCCGGCCCGACCATCGACAAGAACTGCAAAAAACCGACGCCTGTTCCTACCTGAAACAGCGACCGCGCCCTCACCCACATCCCTGGGTTCTCGACCATAATAATTCGCTCCACTGGAGCACAAAACTGTCAGGGATCACTGCATGACGACCAGCACGACTTACAACGACTCCGCACCTGCGCAACCGACGAACTCCGCCACCCGCGTGGCTACCGCGAGTTTCATTGGTACCGCCATCGAGTTCTACGATTTCTATGTCTATGCCACTGCCGCCGCGCTGGTGATCGGCCCGGTGTTCTTTCCACAGACGTCCGGCACCGCCCAGATGCTTTCGGCGTTTCTCACGTTCGGTATCGCCTTCCTCGCCCGCCCGCTGGGTTCGGCGTTGTTCGGCCACTTCGGCGACCGTATCGGCCGTAAATCGACGTTGGTCGCCTCCCTGCTGCTGATGGGCGTGTGCACCACGCTGATCGGCGTGCTCCCGGGTTACGACAGCATTGGCGCCTGGGCACCGATCCTGTTGTGCGTCCTGCGCTTCGGCCAGGGACTGGGGCTGGGTGGTGAATGGGGTGGCGCAGCGCTGCTGGCCACGGAGAACGCGCCCAAAGGCAAGCGCGCGTGGTTCGGCATGTTCCCGCAACTCGGCCCATCCATCGGTTTTCTCGCGGCCAACGGCCTGTTCCTGACACTGGCCGTGGTGCTGGACGATGAACAGTTCCGCTCATGGGGCTGGCGTATTCCGTTCCTGCTTAGCGCCGCGCTGGTGATGGTTGGCCTGTATGTACGCCTCAAGCTGCATGAGACCCCGGTGTTTGCCAACGCTATCGCGCGCCAGGAACGAGTGAAGATCCCGCTGTTCGAGCTGTTCGGCCAATACTGGATGCCGGTATTGCTGGGCGCCGGCGCGATGGTGGTGTGCTACGCGCTGTTTTACATCTCCACCGTGTTTTCCCTGAGTTATGGCGTTGCAACGCTCGGCTACAGCCGTGAAACCTTCCTTGGCCTGCTGTGCTTCGCCGTGCTGTTCATGGCGGCCGCCACCCCGCTGTCAGCCTGGGCCAGCGACCGTTACGGGCGCAAACCGGTGCTGATCATCGGCGGCGTGCTGGCGATCCTGTCCGGTTTCCTCATGGAGCCGCTGCTGACCCAGGGCTCGACCTGGGGCGTGGCACTGTTCCTGTGCATCGAGCTGTTTCTGATGGGCGTGACATTTGCGCCGATGGGTGCGCTGCTGCCGGAGCTGTTCCCCACCCACGTGCGCTACACCGGCGCCTCTGCCGCCTACAACCTGGGCGGGATTGTCGGGGCCTCGGCTGCACCATTCTTCGCCCAGAAACTGGTGGCGATGGGTGGTTTGAGTTACGTCGGCGGCTATGTGTCCGGGGCGGCGGTGCTGAGTTTGATTGCGGTGCTGTGCCTGAAGGAAACACGTCATAACGATTTGAATCGCATCGACTGATAGACCGCCATCGCGGGCAAGCCACGCTCCCACAGGGTTAGTGTCGTACTACCTTTTTGTGATCGACACCGACACTGTGGGAGCGTGGCTTGCCCGCGATGGCGTCATTGCAGACAAAACACCCCCTGAAAAACCACAACTTTTCCCCCGCCCATTGTCACCTCGCTCTACGCGCATCGGCTCATCCCCGCTATACTTCCCGGCTTTTCCTGAATAAATGCCAATAGGGTCCCGCCGCGCATGGATAAGACCTACCAGCCGCACGCCATTGAAACTTCCTGGTACAACACCTGGGAGTCAGAGAATTACTTCGCCCCGCAAGGCGCGGGCGAGTCCTACACCATCATGATCCCGCCGCCGAACGTCACCGGCAGCCTGCACATGGGTCACGGCTTCAACAACGCGATCATGGACGCCCTGATCCGCTTCCGCCGCATGCAGGGTCGCAACACCCTGTGGCAGCCGGGTACCGACCACGCCGGTATCGCTACGCAGATGCTGGTGGAGCGTCAGCTCGAAGCCAAAGGCCAGAACCGTCACGATCTGGGTCGCGAGAAATTCCTCGAGAAAGTCTGGGAGTGGAAGGATGAGTCCGGTGGCAACATCAGCCGTCAGATCCGCCGCCTCGGCTCGTCCGTAGATTGGAGCCGCGAGCGCTTCACCATGGACGACGGCCTCTCGGAAGCCGTTAAAGAAGCTTTCGTACGCCTGCACGAAGACGGCCTGATCTATCGCGGCAAGCGCCTGGTCAACTGGGACACCAAGCTGCACACGGCGATTTCCGACCTCGAAGTGGAGAACCACGACGAGAAAGGTTTCCTGTGGAACCTGAAATACCCGCTGGCCGACGGCGCCAAGACCGCTGAAGGCAACGATTTCCTGATCGTCGCGACCACTCGCCCGGAAACCATGCTCGGCGACTCCGCCGTCGCGGTTAACCCGAACGATGAACGCTACAAAGCCCTGATCGGCAAATTTGTCGAGCTGCCACTGGTTGGCCGCCGCATCCCGATCATCGCCGACGATTACTGCGACCCTGAATTCGGCACCGGCTGCGTGAAAATCACCCCGGCCCACGACTTCAACGACTACGAAGTCGGCAAGCGTCACAACCTGCCGCTGCTGAACATCTTCGACAAGAACGCCGCCGTTCTGCCGGCCTGCCAGGTGTTCAACCTCGACGGCACGCTGAACGAATCCATCGACGGCAAGATCCCGGCCGAATACGCCGGTCTCGACCGCTTCGAAGCACGCAAGCAGATCGTGGCCGCGTTCGACGCTGCCGGCCTGCTGGTCAGCGTTGACGACCACGCCCTGAAAGTGCCGAAAGGCGATCGCTCCGGCACCGTCATCGAGCCATGGCTGACCGACCAGTGGTACGTATCCACCAAGCCTTTGGCCGAACCTGCGATTGCCGCCGTTGAAGACGGTCGCATCCAGTTTGTGCCGAAACAATACGAAAACATGTACTTCTCGTGGATGCGTGACATACAGGACTGGTGCATCAGTCGTCAGCTGTGGTGGGGCCACCGGATTCCGGCCTGGTACGACGAGTCGGGCAAGGTCTACGTCGGTCGCGACGAAGCCGAAGTACGCGCCAAGCACAACCTCGGCCCGGACGTTGCATTGCAACAGGACAATGACGTTCTCGACACCTGGTTCAGCTCGGGCCTGTGGACGTTCTCCACCCTCGGCTGGCCGGAAAAAACCGAGTTCCTGAAGAAATTCCACTCCACCGACGTGCTGGTGACTGGCTTCGACATCATTTTCTTCTGGGTTGCCCGGATGATCATGCTCACCATGCATTTGGTGAAAAACGAAGACGGCACGCCACAGGTTCCGTTCAAGACTGTGTACGTTCACGGCCTGGTGCGTGACGGCCTGGGCCAGAAAATGTCCAAGTCCAAGGGCAACGTCCTGGACCCGCTGGACATCATCGACGGCATCGAACTCGAAGCCCTGGTGCAGAAACGTACCTCCGGCATGATGCAGCCGAAACTGGCGAAGAAGATCGAGAAGCAGACCCGCGACGAGTTCGCCGAAGGCATCGCCAGCTACGGCACCGATGCCCTGCGCTTCACCTTCTGCTCGCTGGCGTCCACCGGTCGTGACATCAAGTTCGACATGGGCCGCGTCGAAGGCTATCGCAACTTCTGCAACAAGATCTGGAACGCCGCCCGCTACGTGCTGGACAAGGGCGAAGACTGTGGCCAGAACGGCGAAGCCTATGAACTGTCCCTGGCCGATCGCTGGATCATTTCGCAGCTGCAACGCACCGAAGCCGAAGTGACCCGCCAGCTCGACCAGTTCCGTTTCGACCTGGCTGCGCAAGCCTTGTACGAGTTCATCTGGAACCAGTATTGCGACTGGTACCTGGAACTGTCCAAGCCTGTGTTGTGGGACGAGAACGCTCCGGTCGAACGCCAGCGCGGCACCCGCCGCACTCTGGTTCGTGTATTGGAAGTCGCCCTGCGCCTGGCGCATCCGTTCATGCCGTTCATCACCGAAGAAATCTGGCAGCGCATCGCGCCGCTGGCCGGTATCGAAGGCAAGACGATCATGCTGCAACCTTGGCCAGTGGCCAACGAAACCCGCATCGATCCGGCGGCCGAAGACGACATCGAATGGCTCAAGGGCCTGATGCTCGGCACCCGGAACATTCGTGGCGAAATGAACATCGGCCCGGGCAAACCGCTGCCATTGTTCCTGAAGAACGTCAGCGTCGAGGATCAGCGTCGCCTGACCGAGAACGAAGCCCTGCTGAAGAAACTGGCGCGCCTTGAATCGATCACCGTATTGGCTGCCGGCGAAGAAGCACCGCTGTCCGCCACCGCACTGGTCGGCGAGATGGAAGTACTGGTGCCGATGGCCGGCTTGATCGACAAAGGTGCGGAACTGGCGCGTCTGGACAAGGAAATCCAGCGTCTGCAAGGTGAAGTGCAACGTGTCGGCGGCAAGCTGTCCAACGCCGGTTTCGTTGACAAGGCGCCTGCCGAAGTCATCGAGAAAGAACGCGCCAAGCTGGCCGAGGCCGAACAGGCCCTGGGCAAGCTGGCCGAGCAGCATGCGCGGATTGCCAGCCTGTAACGGCAAATCGCAATGAAGAAGGGAGGCCCAAGTGGCCTCCCTTTTTTTGCCTGTCACCTTCTTATATCCAATGAAGATCCCCCTGTGGGAGCGGGCTTGCTCGCGAAGAGGCCATAACATTCGATATAGATATTGACTGAAAGTCCGCTTTCGCGAGCAAGCCCGCTCCCACATTTGATTAGTGTGGCTCTCAGATGTGGGACAATGCCCACCACTTTCAGCCATGCCCGAATCGACCACACCCATGACCGCCCCC
>NZ_JAHBDR010000050.1:0-85172 GCF_019956575.1 Pseudomonas sp. A-R-19 | reverse complement strand
CGGCTGGAGGACTTGCGGGGCGGGTTTGAGCAGATGGAGTTGTTTGAGCGGTAGTTCTGGGGTGAATGTGAGGGCGCCTTCGCGAGCAAGCCCGCTCTCACAATAGACCGCGTGTGGGAAAGGGCTTGCTTGTGAAGCTTTCAGCTTTTAGTTCAGCCCCGGATTCGCCACCAGTCGCTCGCCATTCTGGGCCAGTGACTTGAGGAATTCCGTCTGCAACTCGGGATCATTGCGTGTCAGTTCAATCAGGCTCTGTTCCAGCTCGCTGGCCTCTTCTTCAAGACCCAGCTCCGACAGGCGTTTGACCCGGTGGACCCACTGATTGACTTCATCTCCTTCGAGGTCGTCATAAATCAGCCCGTGGGCCTCGTAGAGCTTGCTGCGCAAGGTGCTGCTGATGGCCAGGGTGGAGTCGGTGCGTACGTTGTCCTGACCATCCTCAACACGAATCAGCAATCGGCTCAGATGGTTGATGTCATGTTCGGCGAACGGGTTGTCCAGCAAGTTCAGGCGCAATACGCCGTTCTTGTCGGTGGTCAGTTCGAAGGTTTCCTTGCCGGCCTTGACTTCAACCGGACGCTCGCTCCACGGCAGGCTTGAGTACTCCGTACGCTTGTCGCGCTGGACTTCATCAATGCCAGCCAGGTTCTGCTGCGCGCGACCGTGTGACTGCACGTTCATGAACGGGTTGAGCCCGGCGAAACCGTAGCTCAGCCAGTCCTTGGTCACGCTGTCCGGCAGATTGCCGAGGGCGAACACATTGACCACGTTGGCACCGACGCCCGCCACCACGGCCACCGCGCCCAGCGGGATTTCGTAAATCTCCCGCCAGGGTTGGTACGGCGTATAGCGGTCGTAGTGCCGCGTGACTTCGTACTCGGTGACTTCGAAAGTCTTCTGCTCGTGGATTTTCACCCGCCGTTGCGGCAGCTCAAGCACCTTGGGCTCACCGACATCGATCTGCAGGCTGTGATCGAGCAATTTGCGCTCGACACGTTCCTCGTGCTCGCTGCGTTGTGACATCTGATTGGCACAGCCGCTGACCAGCAGGGTGCCGCACAAGGCGGCAGCACCGAGGCCTAAGGTGTTTCGCTTGAACATGACGTCTCTATCTGGTTTCAGCGGCGGATACGGGCCTGAAGGAACGACAGTACTTCAGCGACCGGCAGCGCTTGCGGCTCGGCCTCGGTACGGCTCTTGTATTCCAGGTTGCCATCGGCGAGGCCGCGGTCGCTGACCACGATCCGGTGTGGAATGCCGATCAGTTCCATGTCAGCGAACTTGATGCCCGGGCTGGTTTTCTTGTCGCGGTCGTCGAGCAGCACTTCGAAGCCGGCAGCGGTGAGTTCCGCGTACAGCTTGTCGGTGGCTTCGCGAACCTGTTCGGTTTCGTAGCGCAGCGGCACCAGGGCAATCTGGAACGGCGCGAGGGTGTCGCTCCAGATGATCCCGTTTTCGTCGTTGTTCTGCTCGATGGCAGCCGCCACCACGCGAGACACGCCGATGCCGTAGCAACCCATTTCCAGGGTGACCGGCTTGCCGTTTTCGCCCAGCACTTCGCACTTCATCGCCTTGCTGTACTTGTTGCCCAGCTGGAAGATGTGCCCGACTTCGATGCCGCGCTTGATTTCCAGGGTGCCTTTGCCGTCCGGGCTCGGGTCACCGGCCACGACGTTGCGCAGGTCGGCAACGGTCGGAACAGGCAAGTCGCGCTCCCAGTTCACGCCGAAGTAGTGTTTGTCGTCGATGTTGGCACCGATGCCGAAGTCGCTCATCAGCTCGACGGAGCGGTCGATGATGATCGGCAGCGGCAGGTTCAACGGGCCCAGGGAGCCGGCACCGGCGCCAATGGCGTCGCGCAGTTCGCTTTCGGACGCCATCACCAGCGGGCTGGCAACGCCAGGCTGGTTCGCGGCCTTGATTTCGTTCAGCTCGTGGTCGCCACGGATGATCAGGGCAATCAGCTTGCCTTTCTCTTCGGCGTGAACCACGAGGGTCTTGATGGTTTTCTCGATCGGCAGGTTGAAGCCTTCGACCAGTTGCGCAATGGTCTTGGCGTTCGGGGTGTCGACCAGGCGCAGCTCTTCGGTCGCAGCGGCGCGCGAGGTTTCCCGTGGCACGGCTTCGGCTTTCTCGATGTTCGCGGCGTAGTCTGAGCCGTTGCTGAAGACGATATCGTCTTCACCGGACTCGGCCAGCACGTGGAACTCGTGGGAACCGGCACCGCCGATGGAGCCGTTGTCGGCTTCAACAGGGCGGAACTTCAGGCCCAGGCGGGTGAATACGTTGCAGTAGGCCTGGTGCATGCGGTCGTAGGTGACCTGCAGCGAAGGCTGATCGGCGTGGAACGAGTAGGCGTCCTTCATGATGAATTCGCGGCCGCGCATCAAGCCGAAGCGTGGACGGATTTCGTCACGGAATTTGGTCTGGATCTGGTACAGGTTGATCGGCAGCTGCTTGTAGCTGCTCAACTCGTTGCGCATCAGATCGGTGATGACTTCTTCGTGGGTCGGGCCGGCGCAGAAGTCGCGGCCATGGCGATCCTTGAAGCGCAGCAATTCAGGGCCGTACTCTTCCCAGCGCCCGGACTCCTGCCACAGCTCAGCCGGTTGCGTGCTCGGCATCAACACTTCGAGAGAGCCGGCGGCGTTCATTTCTTCACGAACAACGGCTTCGACCTTGCGCATTACCCGCAGGCCCATCGGCAGCCAGGTGTACAGGCCCGAGGCGAGTTTGCGGATCATGCCGGCGCGCAGCATCAGCTGGTGGCTGATCACGACCGCGTCGGAAGGCGTTTCTTTTTGTGTGGCGAGCAAAAATTGACTGGTGCGCATGGTTGGCCGTTATCGATTGCTGATGACGAGAAATGACGGAGCATTGTACGGGCGAGTTCCGCTGGCGTACAGGCGTGCGGTCGGCGGTGTGGCAGGAGGACACGATTCACTCGGCCCTCCGCGATTTTTTCTGCGTAAAGAACCTACGATTCTTCGGCGACTGGGGTCTGCACCGGTTCTGGTGTCGGTGTCGGGCCTGCGCGGCGGTTCTCCTGGAACCAGTGCAGCGCGATCAACAGCAGGGTCGGGACGCCGAGCAGGGCGGTAATCAGGAAGAAGTTGTGATAACCGAACTTCTCCACCATGACCCCGGAGTAACCGCCGATCAGGCGTGGCAGCAACAGCATGATCGAACTGAGCAGGGCGTACTGGGTGGCGGAGAACTTGAGGTTGGTCAGGCTCGACAGGTAGGCGACGAAGGCCGAGGTGGCCAGGCCGGAACTGAAGTTGTCCAGGGAGATGGTCAGCACCAGCATGTTCAGGCTGGGGCCCATGTCGGCGAGCATCAGGAACAGGATATTGGTCGCCGCGGATGCGACGCCGCCGATGAACAGGATCGGCAGGATGCCGAATCGCACGATCAGCAGGCCACCCATGCCGGCGCCAACCAGGGTCATGATCAGGCCGAAGATTTTGCTGACGCTGGCGATCTGGTCCTTGGTGAAGCCCTGGTCGATGTAGAACACGTTGGCCATCACCCCCATGACCGTATCGGACATCCGATAGGTGGCGATCAAGCCGAGCAGCAGCAGCGCTTGCCAGCGGTAGCGCAGGATGAAGTCGTTGACGGGGGTGAGTACCGGCGCCAGGCCGCGACGGCCCATGGCCGAGAGGCACAGGGCGGTGAGCGTGATGTAGAGGATGGCCCGCAGGAACGCACGGTCTTCGAGCAGCAGGTCGAGCAGGCTCACGCCTTCGAACAGCACGCTGGCGAAGTCGGTGTTGTAGAGCTGGGTGAACATGGCCGGCACGGATACCAGCAGTATGATCAGCACGAACACCGAGGCCAGTTGGTGCGCGAAGCTGTAGCGCCCGGCCTGCAGTTGCGTGCGCAACGGCACGGGTGGTTCGCGCATGAACAGGGAGGTCAGCAGTGCCGGGAGCATCAGCGCCCCGAACAGTATGTAAGTGCCGGCCCAGGCTGAATGCTTGTAGTTGAAGCCGGTGGAGCCAAAGCCTTCAGCGAAGTACAGCGCACCTGCGGTAGCCAGCAATGCCGCGACCCGGTAACCGGACATGTAGCTGGCAGCCAGGGCGGCCTGGCGATTGTCCTCGGCGATTTCCAGGCGATAGGCGTCGACCGCGATGTCCTGTGTCGCAGATGCGAAAGCGACGACCACGGCAATGGCGATCAGCCAGGACAAATGCTTTTGCGGGTCGCAGAAACCCATCCCGATCAGGCCGAGGATGACCAGTGCCTGGGACAATACGAGCCAGGAACGTCGTCGGCCGAGTTTGCCGAGCAATGGCAGTCGCCATTGGTCGAGCAAGGGCGACCAGACCCATTTGAAGGCATACGCCAAGCCGATCAGGCTTGCATAACCAATGGTTTCACGGGCCACGCCAGCTTCACGGAGCCAGACTGAAAGCGTCGAGAACACCAGCATGTAGGGTAGGCCGGCGGCGAAACCAAGCAGCAACAGCACGAGTGTCGAAGGGCTGGCATAAGCGGCGAGCGCGGCGCGCCAGGTTTTACGGGGCATGGGCTGGAGTCTGCCTCAACAAATACGGAAACAAAGCGCGCACTCTAACCGCTGTGCTCTACCGGGCGCCAGCCATGGCGCTGAATATCAACACGATTGTTCAGGACACTGATGCCTTCCATGCGTAATCGCGCGCGCTGCTCATCGCCCGAAGGACTGCCGACCGGCAGGCTGATACGCCCGTTTGCGCCCAGGACACGGTGCCAGGGCAGCTTGCTGTCGCTCGGCAATTGGCTGAGGGTGCGGCCGACCCAGCGGGCGGCACGACCCAGTCCTGCAAGCTCGGCCAATTGGCCGTAGCTGACGACTTTGCCCTCGGGAACTTGCGCCAGTGTCAGATACAGCGCCGTGCGTCGGATTTGCGCCGCGCTCTCGGGTTCATCGGTTGGGTCGGTCACGTGCGTCAGTCCTGAAGAAGTCTGCTTTACCGTCTGTAGAGTAATTCCTGCACGGGCAGTTGAGAAATGAACTCAATAGAAATAGTCGGGTCAGTCCTTGTCAGGGCCTTATTCCTAAGGATAATGCCGAATTTTTTCGCAATCCCGAGCCCGTATTTTGCTTATGTTGTCCAGATCCCTGCTGTGTCTCGCCGTCCTTGGTGCTTCCTCCCCCTTGCTAGCCGATACCGTGTGGTTGAAGAACGGTGACAAGTTGAGTGGCAAGATCACGCTGTTCGATGGTGGCAAGCTGCTGATCCAGACCGAGTATGCCGGGGCGGTGACGATCGACTGGAAACAGGTCAAGACCCTGGACAGCGATCAGGAGTTGCTGGTCAAGCAGGATGCCTACACTGGCGAGAAAGCCAAGTCGCTGAAAGCGGCGGACGCTGGCAAAGTCACGCTGGCCAACGGCGAAGCGCCGAAGACGGTCGAGCTGGCGAGCATTCAGCAGATTCTCAAGCCAAAACCGGTGGTCGAGGATCTGGTGTGGAAAGGCAATGTCGATGTCGCGCTGGATTATCAGCGGGCGGAAAACGACACCGATGACTACGACATCGATTTCAAGACCAGTGCACGCCACGGTCGCTGGCGCCATACCGCCGAAGGCGAATACAACCGTGAGTTCCAGGACGACGTGGTAACCACCGACAACTGGCGGGCCGAGTACTCCATCGACCGATTCCTGACCGAGCAATGGTTCTGGCAGGGGCGCCTGGTGTACAAGCGCGACAAGGTCGAAGACCTTTCCCGTCAGCGCACGGTCGGTACCGGTCCCGGCTATCAGTTCTGGGATAACGAACTCGGGGCGTTCTCCCTGGGCTCGCTGGTCAACCGCACGGATTATGAGTTCGCCGATGGCAGTAAGGACAATTTCTACGCCCTGGCCATGAAGTGGGACTACAACCGTTACTTGATCGGCAAGCGTGTCGAGTTTTTCACCAGTGGTGAAGTCGGCAAGCCGCTGTCGGGTGTGGCTGATTACGCACTCGATGCCGAGATGGGGTTGCGCTACAAGGTGACCGACTGGGCTTCGCTGAACCTGAAGGCGGAGCGCGACATCATCAGCGGCACCGATGACGCGGATCTGGACAAGACACGCTACACCGCAGGGTTTGGCGTGACCTGGTAAGAAAATCAAAAGATCGCCGCCTTCGACAGCTCCTGCAGGGACAACCCGGGAACTGTCGAAGGCGGCGATCTTTTTTGTGTGGACAAAACACTCGCCCACAAAAAAGCCCCGCTGTTGAGGGCGGGGCTTTTTACTAAAGCAAGTGCAAGTTAGATAACTTGAACTTCTTCAGCTTGCATGCCTTTCTGACCGCGGGTAGCGATGAAAGAAACCTGTTGGCCTTCTTTCAGGCTTTTGAAGCCGTCGGATTGGATAGCTTTGAAGTGAACGAACAGGTCGTCACCGGATTGTGGAGTGATGAAGCCGAAGCCTTTTTCATCGTTGAACCACTTAACGGTACCGGTTTGGCGATTAGACATGGTGTAACTCCTTGAACAAAGATAACTGCGACTCAGGAAGAACCCTGGCCGAGACTGAGTGCAAAGAGCAGGAAAAATTCTTGTAGATGGTTGGATCGAAATTCAACATATCGTGTAGAGATTCTCAGTGACACAAGCAGCACAGTGACGCCACCTTAACCCTTTTTCCGAGACGTGCCAATGCTTCTTGCGAAGGTTTCTCTGTTTTAGGGATCGGCGGTGTGACGGTTCGTCGCCAGAGCACGTAATTCCTGCCTGTTCGGCGAGAATTGCACCCCGGACTTTGAACCCGGCGGCGCGCCCGGTAAGATGCCGGACAGAATTTTTCGACCTCGCTATTCAGGACACCCCCGCCATGAGCATCAAATCGGACAAGTGGATTCGCCGCATGGCGCAGGAACACGGCATGATCGAGCCTTTCGTCGAGCGCCAGGTGCGCGGCAGCGACGATAACCGTGTGATCTCCTACGGCGTGTCGAGCTACGGCTACGACGTGCGTTGCACTAATCATTTCAAGGTGTTCACCAACATCAATTCGGCCATCGTCGACCCGAAGAACTTCGATGCCGGCAGCTTCGTCGATATCCACAGCGATGTGTGCATCATTCCGCCGAACTCCTTCGCCCTGGCCAGCACCGTCGAATACTTCCGCATTCCGCGCAATGTATTGACCATTTGCCTGGGTAAAAGCACCTATGCGCGTTGCGGCATCATCGTCAACGTCACTCCGCTCGAGCCTGAGTGGGAAGGTCACGTGACCCTGGAGTTCTCCAACACCACCAATCTGCCGGCGAAAATCTACGCCAACGAAGGCGTGGCGCAGATGCTGTTCCTCGAGTCTGACGAAGAGTGTGAAGTGTCCTACAAGGACCGTGGCGGCAAGTATCAGGGCCAGCGTGGCGTGACCCTGCCGCGTACCTGAGTCAACCGTCCGACAAATGCCGGGAATTCCTGGGCGGGCGTACACTCTATGGGGTGTACTGTTCCGATCCGCGCAAGGTGGATCGGGCCATCGCCCAGGAGTGCCGAATGAAGATCCATCCGCGAATCAGTGCCGAACTGGCAAGGCTTGAACCCAATCAGGTTGGCGTTCTGGCCTGGTCCTTGTTGGCACATCCGCCCGTCAGCATGGCAGGGGGTATTCCCGGCCAGCCTGATCCTGATACCCCGAATGAACAGCCTAACGAGCCAGGCGAGCCGACTCTGCCGGACGAGCCGCCTCCTGCGCCTGTTGCCTGATTTTCGATTTCCGCCATTCATGCCCGGTGAACTGCGCTTGTTGCCTTCAGCAGGCAGGCCTGTGCCTGTTGTTGCCATGGACGAACGTAGCGTCTGAATCGGCCTGCACATATTCGGAAGTAACTGTGTCTGTCGTGGAAACCAATCGACGGATAGACCGTGGTTCTATCCGGGAGCCGCGTGCCCCGGGGCCGCTGGCAGAGGGCACCATACAGTTGACTACAAATATGAAAGGGAACATTCAGATGAGTGCAAATCGATCGGGATATTTGAGTGCCGAGGTCATCACGGCGGACGGCACCCTGCAGTTTCGCGTAACGGATGGGCTCGATTTTTATCAGCGGTCAATCATTCAATGCATCGAGGCGGATAACGGCCAGGGGACAGCGTTTTACGTGTACTTGCCGATGGGAATCCAGAGTGGCAGCTTCAGCCTGGGGCTCACCGAGGGATCTCCCATGGTCATCCATGTGACCGGCAGCTCGGAGGCAGAGCTTTATCCGGGAACGCTCGAGTTGACGGTGGGAGGTGACGCGCAATTTGTCGGGCGCTTCAGCGGGATGGACGCTAATGACCTGCACGTGAAAAATGGCAGTTTCAGGCTGGAAAACGAAGCGGGCGCCTAACGGTTGATCGAAGCTGGAAGCCGGGTAGGCCGGCTTCCGCTACTGCTCCCGGTGGCTATTTCAGGTTGCCACTGAGGAACTGCTGCAACCGCTCGCTCTTCGGACTGCCCAGCACGTCTTCCGGCGCGCCTTCTTCCTCCACCAGTCCCTGGTGCAGAAACAACACCTGGCTCGACACTTTACGGGCGAAGCTCATTTCGTGGGTCACCATGATCATGGTCCGGCCTTCTTCGGCCAGGCCCTGGATCACCTTGAGCACTTCACCCACCAGTTCCGGGTCCAGCGCCGAAGTCGGTTCGTCGAACAGCATGACCTCCGGCTCCATGGCCAGTGCGCGGGCAATCGCGACCCGTTGTTGCTGGCCGCCGGAGAGAAAGGCGGGGTATTGGTCCGCCACACGGGAGGCCAGGCCCACCTTGTCGAGGTAGCGCCGGGCGCGGTCCTCGGCTTCCTTCCTGTCGCACCCCAGCACCCGGCGCGGGGCCATGGTGATGTTTTCCAGCACCGTCATGTGGCTCCACAGGTTGAAGTGCTGGAACACCATGGCCAGGCGGGTGCGAATCCGCTGCAGCTCGTCGGCGTCGGCCACGTGCATGCCGTGGCGATCCTTGATCATGCGGATGTTCTGCCCGTCGAGGCTCATGGCGCCGTCGTTGGGTTGTTCCAGGAAGTTGATGCAACGCAGAAAGGTACTTTTACCCGAGCCGCTGGCGCCGATCAGGCTGATGACGTCGCCGGTCTTGGCCTTGAGCGAAACACCTTTGAGGACTTCATGGTCGCCATAGCTTTTATGCAGGCCTTCGATGGTCAATTTGTACATGGGGCATGCATCCTCAAGGCGAAAGTAGATAGCCGCTGCGATAGGCTTCGGTGCCCGCAACGTGGGCGATCACCATGCCGGCAGTGGCCATGCGGCGCAGCGAACGGGCGTACATCAACCCGGCGGCGGAGCAATGAACGGGGGTGACGCGATCGTTGATCGGATCAATGATCTCGGCGATCAATTGCCCGGCTTCCAGGTACTGACCCGGTAGCGCGGTGAACACCAGCAGTCCGCCGACGGGCGTGGCCACTGGTTCTACGCCGGCCAGGGGTGTCGCCGGATAGGGCAGGTCGGGCAGGGGCGAGGGTTCGCCGGCGATCGCGCCGAAATGGATCAGGTAATCGATCAGCGCTTGGCAGTCGAGGCCGGCCAGCGGGTGATTGACGTCGCCCTGACCGCGCAATTCGACGGTCACCGAAAAACTGCCTGGCGGAATGTCGAAGTGTTCGCCGAAGCGCTCCTTCAACTGCCACCAGAGCAGGGTGAAGCATTCATCGAACGACTGACCGCCGGAATCCGTCGCCAGCAGGCTGGCCTCGGCGCCGATGTAGCGGGCCAGCGGCTCGACCTGCGGCCAGGCATCCGGCGTGGTGTAGAGGTGAGCGACCGCTTCGAAATCGCAATGCAGGTCGAGCACCATGTCGGCGTCGCAGGCCAATCGTTGCAGGGTCAGGCGCTGGGATTGCAATTGGGTGTCGGCAGTTTGCCGGGCCAGCGCGTCGCTCAGGCTGCTGCGGATCAGTTGCAGGTTGTGCTGCGGATCCTCACCGAGCTTGCCCTCGATCGCGTTACCGACTTCCTCACTGAGGTCGACGAACCAGCGGTTGAAGTTCTGGCCGCTTTCCAGCTCGTAGCGGCCCAGCGGCACATCCATCAGTACCTGTTCCAGGCCCACCGGGTTGGCGATGGGCACCAGCACGATTTCGCTGCGCAGGCGACCGGCGGCTTCCAGCTCCGCCAGGCGTTGCTTGAGGTGCCAGGCCACCAGCATGCCGGGCATTTCGTCGGCGTGCAGGGAGGCCTGGATGTAGATCTTGCCATTGGCCGGTTGTGGGCCGAAGTGAAAACTGTGGATCTGTCGTGCGGTCCCCGGCAGCGGGGCCAGCAGATCATGTTTCTGGTGGCGCATCTGTTGTTTCCTGAAACTGGTTGAGACCTAGTGGGCCGGCCCGAGGAAGGCCAGCCATCGGCGTTCGGCAAGGCGGAACAGGCCGACCAGCGCAAAAGTGACGGTCAGGTAGATCAGCGCGGCGATGCCGAACGACTGGAAGGTCAGGAAGGTCGCCGAGTTGGCGTCCCGCGCAACTTTCAGGATGTCCGGGATGGTCGCGGTGAAGGCCACGGTGGTCGAGTGCAGCATCAGGATCACTTCGTTGCTGTAGTACGGCAACGAGCGACGCAAGGCCGACGGCATGATCACGTAGGCATACAGCTTCCAGCCGGTCAGGCCGTAAGCCTTGGCCGCTTCCACTTCACCGTGGTTCATGCTGCGAATGGCCCCGGCGAAGATCTCCGTAGTGTAGGCGCAGGTGTTCAGGGCGAAGGCCAGGATGGTGCAGTTCATCGCATCGCGAAAGAACGAGTCGAGCACTGGCTGAGCCCGAATGGCGGCCAGGCTGTAGATCCCCGTGTAACAGATCAGCAGCTGGATATAGAGCGGCGTGCCACGGAACAGGTAGGTGTAGAACTGCACCGGCCAGCGGATGTAGAAGTGCGGCGATACACGGGCGATGGACAGCGGGATCGACACCAGGAAGCCGAAGAAGATCGAGGCGCTGAGCAGCCACATCGTCATGGCCAGGCCGGTGATGTGGTTACCGTCGCTGTAGAGGAAGGGTTTCCAGTATTCCTGCAGAAGTTCGATCATCGTACGGCCTCCCGGGTACCGGCGGAGTAACGACGTTCGAGCCAGCGCAGAATGAAGTTGGACGCGCTGGTGATCAGCAGGTAGATCATCGCGGCAAGTACCAGGAAATAAAACAGCTGATAAGTACTTTTACCAGCGTCCTGGGCAGCCTTGACCAAGTCGGCGAGGCCGATGATCGACACCAGGGCCGTGGCCTTGAGCATCACCATCCAGTTGTTGCCGATACCCGGCAGGGCATAACGCATCATCTGTGGGAACACCACGATCCAGAAACGCTGGCCGCGCTTGAGCCCATAGGCGGTGGCTGCTTCGACCTGACCCCGTGGGACGGCGAGAATCGCGCCACGGAAGGTTTCAGTGAAATACGCACCGTAGATGAAGCCAAGGGTGATGACCCCGGCGCTGAACGGGTTGATCTCGATGTATTCCCATTCCATGTAATCGGTAAACGACGTCAGCCAGGTTTGCAGGCTGTAGAAAATCAGCAGCATCAGGACCAGGTCCGGAACGCCGCGAATGAGTGTGGTGTAAAGCTGGGCAGGCACGCGCATCAGTTTGACTTTTGACAGCTTGGCACTGGCACCGAGTAGCCCGAGCAACACGGCCACCAACAGCGACAAGGCCGACAACTTGATTGTCATCCAGGTGCCTTGCATCAGCAGCGGACCGAAGCCCTTGAGGCTGAAGGCAGAGAGCCCCAGATTTTCTAGTAGGTTTTCGAACATAAATCAGCAACCTGATCGGATGAAAAAAGCGCCCATCGCGAGATGGGCGCCGGGCATTATTTGCCGCTGTACAGATTCAGATCGCCAAAGTGTTTCTTCTGAATGGTGGCGTAGGTGCCATCATCGTGTAACGCTTTGATACCTTTATCCAAAAGTGCTTTCAGCTCGGTGTTACCTTTCTTAATGCCAACGGCTGTTTTGGCCGGCAGCAAATGGTCGTCCAGTGGCTTGCTGACGTCATAGTCGGCGCCCTGTGGCGACTTCAGGAAGCCCAGTTCGGCTTGCAGCATGTCCTGAATGCCCGCGTCGAGACGACCGGAAGTCAGGTCAGCGTAAACCTGGTCCTGGTTGGCGTAGGCCTGGGTTTTCACGCCGGCCTTGTCCAGAACGGCCTTGGCATAGGCTTCCTGAATGGTGCCTTGTTCGTAGCCGACGGTCTTGCCCTTGAGCGAAGCGACGTCTTCAGTCACGCCAGAACCTTTCTTGGACACGTAGGCGGTTGGGCCGGAGAACAGCTCGCTGGAGAAGTCGATGACTTTTTCACGGGCTTCGGTCACGGTCATCGACGAGATCACCCCGTCGAATTTATTGGCTTTGAGGCCAGGGATCATGCCATCGAAGTCACTTTCGACCCATTTGCACTTGACCTTCAGTTCGGCGCAGATCGCATTCCCCAGATCGATGTCGAAGCCTACCAGGCTGCCATCGGCTGCTTTCGACTCAAACGGTGCGTAGGAAGGGTCCACGCCAAAACGCAGTTCTTTGTATTCTTTTGCCATGGCGGAGCCAGCAGCCATGCACAACGCCAGTGCAGAAAGGGTCAGCAATGCTTTTTTCATTATTCAATCCCTAAAACCAATATGAGCGCTTGTGGCGCAGAATTATTGTTACTGGAAAGCGTAAGACCTTTTGAAAGTAGCAATTTCCGAACCAGAGTGCCGAACAAGCGTTTAAAAGGTGTCTGGAAATAGCCGGACACAGATTTATGCACGAAAACGGGCGCAGGGAAATGGCCGCACCCGTTCGGTTCAAAAAGAAAAAATATTGAGGATAAAAAGAGGGCCTAGTTGAGCAGGTTCTGCAGGGTCGCCAGACTGTCGGCTTCTTCGACAGACTTGTCTTTGCGCCAGCGCAACATCCGCGGAAAGCGCACGGCAATCCCGCTTTTGTGGCGGCGGGATAGGGCGATTCCCTCAAAACCCAGTTCAAACACCAGCGTCGGCTGGACACTGCTCACCGGGCCGAATTTTTCCACCGTGGTCTTGCGCACGATGCTGTCGACCTGGCGGATTTCGTCGTCGCTCAGCCCTGAATAAGCTTTGGCGAACGGCACAAGGGAGCGTTCGATGGCATCTGGCGGGCCGTCCCAGACGGCGAAGGTGTAGTCGCTATAGAGGCTGGCCCGGCGTCCTTGCCCCCGTTGCGCATAGATCAGCACGGCGTCAACGCTGAACGGGTCGACTTTCCATTTCCACCACACGCCCATGCCCTTGGTCCGGCCGACACCGTACAGGGCATCGCGCGCCTTGAGCATCAGGCCTTCGACACCGAGGGCGCGTGATGCCTCGCGCTGGCGGGCGAGGTCGAGCCAGGTGTCGCCGCTCAACAGAGGCGAGAGGTGCAACCGTGGATTGGCGCAGTCGCTGACCACCCATTCCAGTTGTGCGCGTCGCTCGGCCTGACTCCGGTTGCGCCAGTCTTCACCCTGCCATTCGAGCAAATCGAAGGCGAGCAGCACCACCGGCACGTCTTCGAGGATTTTCCGGTCCAGGGTCTTGCGAGCGATGCGTTGTTGCAGGAGGGCGAAAGGTTGCACAGCGGGCTCAAAGGCCTTCTCACTGCCGGTTGGCGTGGATTTCCAGGCGACAATCTCGCCATCGATCACTGATCCGTCGGGCAGGCTCAGAATCAAGCTGTCCAGTTCGGGGAAGCGTTCGGTCATCAGCTCTTCACCCCGTGACCAGATCCACAGTCGCCCGTCGCGCTTGATCACCTGGGCGCGGATGCCATCCCATTTCCATTCCGCCTGCCAGTGCTGGACGGGACCGAGCCGTGCTTCGAATTGCTCCACGGACGACGCCAAGGCGTGGGCGAGGAAAAACGGGTAGGGCTGGCCACCGCGCTGGGCGTATTCATCAACGGATTCGGCGGCGATCAGTTTCAAGTAGCTGGCGGCGCTGGGGCGGTGGGTCTGGTCGGTGTAACCCACCAGCCGCTGCGCCACGCGTTTGCTGTCGAGGTGGGCCATGGCTGCCAGGGCGCGAGTCACGAGCAATTTGGACACACCGACGCGCAAGCTGCCGGTGATCAGCTTGATGCAGATCATCAGGCTCGGGCTGTCCAGTTGCGCCCACAGCATCGGTAACCGCTGGGCCAGGGATTGCGGTGTATCGCCACGCAGTGGCAGCAGCTTGTCCTCGACCCAGGTGGCCAAGCCGTCGGTTGAACGGTGCGACATTTGCGGCAACACCAGCGAAATGGTTTCCGCGAGATCACCGACGGCCTGGTAACTCTCTTCGAACAGCCATTCCGGCAACCCCGAAAACACCACCGCCAGTTCGCGCAGTACCCGTACCGGTACTAACTGCCGGGGGCGTCCCCCTGACAGAAAGTACACGGCCCATGCGGCATCTTCCGGCGCGGCCTGGGCGAAGTAGTTTTGCATCGCCGCCAGTTTGGCGTTGTTCGAAGTGGATGCGTCCAGCTCGGCATACAGCTCGGCGAACGCCTTCATGGCAGCATCTCGGCGGGCTCGGCGGCGGCGATGACCACGTCCTCTTCGTCATGACCAAATTGGGTATCGAACGCCATGGCATCGAACCCCTGCTCGCGCAGATAGCGTACAAGTGTGCCGGCCGATCCATGGGTCACCATGATCCGCTGCGCGCCGCTCTGTTCGATGGCCCATAGCAGACCTGGCCAGTCGGCGTGGTCGGACAGCACGAAGCCTCGGTCCACGCCGCGCCGTCGCCGTGTGCCGCGTACACGCATCCAGCCACTGGCGAAGCCATCGCTGTAATCGCCGACGCGGTGCATCCAGCTGCTGTTCGCCGCCGAAGGAGGGGCAAGCACCAGTGCCTTGCGCATCATCGGGTCGTTCTTTTTGATTTCGGCGGCATTAATCGTGAGGGGCAGGTAAACCCCCGCTTCGCGGTAGATCCGGTTGATCGGTTCCATGGCGCCATGCACCAGAAGGGGGCCGATTCGTGCGTCGATGCCATGGAGAATGCGCTGGGCCTTGCCGAGGGAATAGCAGAACAGAACGCTGGTTTTTTCGACTGCCGAATTGGCCTGCCACCACTGATTGATCTCGGCAAACACCTGCGCCTGGGGTTGCCAGCGGTAGATCGGCAGGCCAAAGGTCGATTCGGTGATGAAGGTGTCGCAGCGTACCGGTTCAAACGGCGCGCAAGTGCCATCGGGTTCGATCTTGTAGTCCCCGGATGCGACCCAGACTTCCCCGCCGTATTCCAGCCGAATCTGCGCCGAGCCGAGCAGGTGGCCAGCGGGATGAAAACTGAGGAACACGCCTTGATGCAGCAGCCGTTCGCCATAGCGCAGGGTTTGCAGGTTGATGTCCTGGCCCAGGCGCGCGCGCAGGATGGTCTCGCCGGGCGCTGCCGCCAGGTAATGCTGACTGCCGACACGGGCATGGTCGCCGTGGGCGTGTGTAATCACGGCGCGTTCGACCGGCCGCCACGGGTCTATGTAAAAGTCGCCGGCGGGGCAGTACAAACCTTCGGGACGCGAGATAACAAGGTCCATGGCGTTGTCAGAGTGGAGGGACTTGTTAGCTATGAGGTTGGCGCGGGGGTAGAAGTTCTATCGGGATTTCATGATGGATGAAATACCAATGTGGGAGCGGGCTTGCTCCGGGCGGCGTTCCGACGAAAGCGGTGTGACATTCAAAGTAATTGTTGAATGGTCAATCGCCTTCGCGAGCAAGCCCGCTCCCACAAGGGATCCGTGTTACTTGCCGGGTGTCAGCGTCAGTCGATTCTTGCCATAGGCATTGTCGAAGTTCTGCGGCTGCATCGGCAGGCTCATGTATTGCCCCTTGAGCCACGGTTCGATGCTGTTGAGGTAGTTCGGGCTGGCCGGGTTGCCGGACTGGCCGGTGCCGTTCTGCGCCATCAGCGGTTCGGACTGGCCGAAGTCGACGATAAAGCGCATGGCCGGCGCCAGCGTGGTGTTGAAGTCCTGGCCCCAGGCGAACGCAGTGGTGTTGAGCGTGGTGTGATCGCCGCCCGCCGGCAATGGCCCGCGTACGGTCTGGCCGTTACTGTTTTTCCACTCATAGCGGTGCAGTTTGCCCCACTGCCAGGCTTTGTGATCGCTGCCCAACTGGCTGTCGCCTGCACTGATCGCGGCGGCTAGGCTGCGAGCGAGGATGGCCGGTTTGTCTTCTTTCTGCGCGGTGCGCGCGTCATCCCAGAACGGGCTGTCCTCACGTCCGAGCAGGTGATCGGCCTGGGCTGCGTAGGACAACTTGCCGTCGGCGACAAAGGCCTTCCACGCCGGGCTGCTTTCCGGGCCCAGTTCATCGAGGAAGATCTGCCGGGTGCTTTCCTGCAGGAACAGTTCGTAGATGGCCGCATCGGTGGAGGTCGGGCTGAGCTTGCCGTCGAACGCCATCAAGCGGCTGTAGGCTTCGTGTGCCTTGGCGCGATCGACCACCGGCAAAGCGTCCATGGCTTGCTTGAGTGGCTGGGCCATGCCCGGCGCTTCGAACATTTTCTTCAGCTTGGCAGCGAAAGTGGTGGTCTGGTCATACTGCATGGCAATCAGGCTGCGGCTGTCGTGTTTGCCTGCGCCAGCCAGTTCGGCCAGGCGCTCGCCGCGCTCCGGTGCCGCCCACGAGTTGGACAATTGCATGCCGTAGCCATGGGGGATGACCCGCTGGTTGGCGGTGCCGAGCCAGCCCTGGGCCGGGTCCTGGTCATACGGGTGCAGCATCGGGTCGGCGTAACCGTCCCAATCGTAACGTCCTTCCCAACCCGGGGAAGGCAGCAGGCCTTCACCTTCGCGGCGGTTCGGGTAACGACCGGTGACTTGCCAGCCGATGTGGCTGGCATCGGCGAACACCAGGTTCAGCGCGATGGCGCGGATTTCACGGCTGGCATCCGAGGCTTTCTCGACACTCTGGGCACGGGACAAGTCGAAGAACGCGTCCAGGGTCTTGTCGTCGATGAAGCTTGGCGTCTGCAAGGCCAGGCCGAAGCCATTGGCCAGCGTGGTGCCCTGGGCACTGTTGAGCAGCGGGCCATGGCGGGTTTCGTAGACAGCTTCGCGAATCGGTCGCTGGCCTTTGACGAAGTAGGTTTCGTTGCGCACGATCGCCGGCTGCCACTTCCCGGCGTTTTCATAGGTGAGCCCGTTGCCCTGGCGTTTGATCTTCTCCAGGAACAGGTCCTGGTTGTCGCCCATCACCGACGTCATGCTCCACGCCACTTTGCCGTTGAAACCGCCAAGCACCATCGGCAGGCCGGCGATGGTCACGCCGGACGCTTGATACTTCGGCGCACGAATCTGCACGTAGCTGAACAGCGAAGGCACGCCCAGCGGGCCGTGAGTGTCACTGGCCAACAGGCTCTTGCCGCTGCGGCTGCGTTGCGGGGCGATTGCCCAGTTGTTCGAGGAAGTGGCGCCCAGCAGGTTCAGGTCCGACAGTTGCCCAGTGGCTTTACTGAGCTCGGCCAGCCCCGGTACTTGCCCGTTGAGCTTGAGGCCTTGGAGTTTTTCGCTTTCGGCGACCGGCAATTTTTCGTCGGGAGCCGATGGCGTCAGCCATGCGAGTTTGTCGCTGGTGACGGTCTGGGCCAGTACCAGCGAGGAAATTTCTTCCGGCAGGTTGGTCGACTGGCTGAAGTTCAGCAGGCAGAAAATCAACGCCGAATCTTCCGGTTGCCAGTACTCGGGTTTGTAGCCGCTGGCCGCCAGATCCGCCGGCAGTTTGTCGCGGTAGCGGAACAGGTAGGCGTTGACTCCGCGCGCATAGACTTCGAAGAAGCGTTTGAGGCGCGGCGAAGAGGCCTTGTACAACTCGCCAGCACTTTTCTTCAGGTTGACCGCGCGCATGTAACGGTCGGCATCCAGCAGTTCGGCACCGTGCATTTCAGCCAAACGGCCCTGGGCCAGCAGGCGCAGGGTAACCATCTGCGTGATGCGGTCGCTGGCATGCACGTAACCGAGGGTGAACAGCGCGTCGTGGAAGCTGTTGCTTTCGATCAGCGGCATGCCCATGGCATTGCGGCGCACCGAAACGTTTTGCGCCAGGCCCTTGAGCGGTTGTACGCCGGAGGCCGGCGGGAGGGTGTCCTGGGCGTCGAAGTTCTGACAACCGGTCAGGCTCAAGACGCCGGCCACTGCTGCGGCAACGCCGAACCGGGGTAGAAAATGAGTAAGGGCTGGCGAGGCCATGGCAAAGCTCCTGCGGGGGTAGAGGCGGCGGCGCGCAATAAAGGCGCTACGTTAGTGAGCGGGAGGTGGCCGCGCAAGCGGGGTACAAGGTTATTTCAGGATTTGTCTGATAAACCGGAAAGATCGCCGTCTTGCCAGTCGCAATGGGGGGTGTTGAAGTGCGACACGCTCAACAATCCAGGAGAGCAGTCGGCATGGAGCTCAAGGCAAACGCGGCACTGATCATCATCGATCAACAAAAAGGCATCCTGCATCCCAGGCTTGGTCGCAGGAATAATCCAGAGGCCGAAGAGCGCATGCTGGAAATGCTCGGCCATTGGCGGCGCACGGCCCGGCCGGTGATCCATGTGCAACACCTGTCCCGCTCGGAAGACTCGGTATTCTGGCCGCAGCAGTCGGGGGTGGAGTTTCAGGAGCGTTTTACGCCACGGACCGGTGAACGCTTGATCCAGAAACAGGTGCCGGATGCGTTTTGTGCGACGGGACTGGAGGCGCAGTTGCGCGAGGCGGGGATCGGGCAGTTGATCATCGTCGGTGTCGCGACCCACAACTCGGTGGAATCCACGGCGCGTACCGCGGGCAACCTGGGGTTTGATACGTGGGTGGTCGAGGATGCGTGCTTTACCTTCGACAAGGCTGATTTTTTCGGCCAGGCCCATAGCGCCGAAGAAGTGCATGCGATGTCGCTGGGAAATCTGCACGGCGAGTATGCGACGGTGGTCAGCGCTGCCACCCTTCTGATGCATGACTGACAACTATTGTGGGAGCGGGCTTGCTCGCGAAGAGGGCCTCAGCTTCAACATCGTTGTTGCCTGACACAGCGCTATCGCGAGCAAGCCCGCTCCCACAAGGGAACTGCATTCAACAGCACAGGTTTGCTCGCGAAGACGATTCAGCAGGCGAAGCAAGAATTCGCCCGAAGCATCAAGCGCCGTGGCACTTCTTGAATTTCTTGCCGTTGCCGCATGGGCACGGATCGTTGCGGCCGACGTCTTTCAGGGCATTGCGCACCGGTTCCTGGTGAGCGTGGCCGCAGTTCGGACCGTGGACATGGCCGTGGTCGTGGTCGTGATCATGCTGGTGATGGTCATGATCGTGGTTGCAGTCAGGGCCGTGGACGTGGGGTTGCTGGGTCATCGGTGTTGCTCCGGAATTAAATCGGCGGCGATTATCACGCCATTGCGCGCCAGGTGCACGTAGTGGGCGATGAATATACCGGTTTCCAGTTCACCTTCCAGACGATAGGGAATGGGTCGGTCGGATTTTTTCAGCAGTTTGGCCAGATCACGGACCTTGGACCACAGGTTGGTGCGGATCGGCACCTTGAAGTACGCGCTATGCCTGGGGCTGATGGTGAACCAGTGTTCGTACTCGCCATCGGCCAGCAGAATGTCAGCCAAGTGAACGCGGTACTCCAGGCTGCGCACCGTCAGGTCGCTGTCGTTGGGATTGTCGATGCGAAAATGCAGGAGGAATTTCTGTTCCAGCAGTTTGGCGCTGACCACCTCGACTTTCACCAGATGGACCTCGGGGTCCGGCAAGTCGTCGCCGAACCACGATGCACAGCCGCCAAGCCCCAGTGTCAGGAACAAAGTGAGCAGATAGAGTGAGCCGCGGCGAATGATCATCGTGGTGTGTCTCCCTTGAGCCCCAGTCTAGACCCAAAAGATCGCAACCTTCGGCAGCGCCTGCGTGACACACAGGCATTCCATGTCCTAGCTGCTGAAATACCCCGCACAGCACTTCTTGAACTTCTGCCCACTCGCGCACGGGCAGGCGTCATTGCGTCCGAGCTTGAGCGCCACGGTGGGGTCGATGAAATACCAGCGCCCGGTGTTCTGCACAAATGACGAACGTTCGCGGTGACTGTGCTCGCCATTGCTGTCGTGCCACCGCGCGGTGAAGGTCACGAAGGCGTGTTCAGGCTGGCCGCCCAGGACTTCGGAGCTTTCCACCTCAAGGCCCAGCCACGTACTTTGCGCGCTCCAGTCGCTGATCGATTGACGGTCCAGGCCGGCCTGTTGGGCGGGCAGGGTGGTGGCCACCAGATAGTCGACCAACCCCAGCACGTAGGCGCTGTAGCGCGAGCGCATCAAGGCCTCCGCGCATGGCGCTGGGTGGCCGGCATGGTAATGACCGCAGCAGGCGTCGAGCAGGGTGCCGCTGCCGCAAGGGCAAATGGATGTACTCATTGCATTACCACCAGTATTTCCCGAAGTTTTCCGGATTGGCCCAGAAGCGCGAGTTGAGCCAGTCGGGGACCTGTTTGTATTCAAGCAGATCGTAGGTGAACAGGGTCAGGACCTGTTCCTCCCGTTGAAAGCGTTCGCTGGCTTGCAGGGCCAGGGAGAAAAAGTCGGTTTCCTGCCAGCCACAGGCCGGCAGATCCGCCAGCACGGCGATGCGGCTGGCGTTGAGGTTGCGGATACCACCCAGCAGGTTCAGGCCATCGCGCTTGGGCAGGTGCTCCAGGCAATCGACCACCAGGGCCAGGTCGAAACGCCGGGCCGCCAAATCGTCGGGCAACGGGCCGGGGGCAGCGAAAGCGACGCAGCTGTCCGGGTGCGCGAGTTTGAAAGCCTCCAGCGCCGGGAACTCGCTGGCGCCGATCAACAACAGGCGCGCAGGGGCATATCGGTCAAGTAAGGCGGCCAGTGCCTGTTGTGGCGTGCGTGAAGAAATACCTGCAATCATCGAAGATCCTCAATCAGATCTGCCAAGACTAGCCTGCCCGAACCTTTGGGCCTAGAGCGGCTTGGCGACAAAAGCGCCAACTTGCCGTTATTACACTAATAAACAGCATGGCCTATTGCTGGCGGAGTTTAAAACTCGGGTCTTTACTACCTGAATCGGTTCTAAGCCGATCCCTCAGGAGAAAACTAGATGAGCATAGTTCGGACAGCATTACCCTTGGTTCTGCTAACCAGTGTCTTGACTGGTTGCGCAGGTTTGCAGAAAACCGACTGGCCGACCTGTGCGGCAGTTGGTGGTGTCGTGGGCGCGGGCCTCGGTGCGACCGAAAGCTCGGCATGGGCGGGGTATGGTGCTCTGCTCGTCGGCGGTACGGCAGCGGCTTATTGCTGGGTTCACGGTGATGGCGACGAAGACGGCGATGGTGTGCCGGACAGCCGTGACAAGTGCCCAGGCACGCCAAAAGGCGTTCAGGTCGATGCCAACGGTTGCCCACCACCAGCACCTGTGGTCGAAGAAGCGGTTGTGGTCAAGGAAGAAACCATCGTCATCCGCGATGTTCACTTCCAGTTTGATAAAGCCACGCTTACCTCGTCCGATAAACAGGTACTCGACAAGATTGCCACTCGCCTGAAAGCCGAAGCCCCGACTGCTCAACTGACCGTAACCGGCCATACCGACAGCGTGGGCAGCGACACCTACAACCAGAAACTGTCGGATAAACGCGCCCACTCGGTGGTTGAATACCTCATCGAGCAAGGCGTACCTCGCAGCAACTTCGTGTCGGTTGTCGGCGCCGGTGAAAGCCAGCCGGTTGCGGACAACAAAACTGCGGACGGTCGTGCACAGAACCGTCGTACGGAAATCAAAATCCAGCGTTAAGCCCCCCTCGCATCCGCGCCTTGTGCAGTCGCGGATGCGGGTCTTTACTCCTGTGTAACCGGTATTGGCCGGTGACACAGGAGCTTTCAATATGATCGTTCTCACAAGGACCGTCTTGCCGGTTCTACTTCTTGGCAGCCTCTTGACCGGCTGCGCGACCCACAGCGATGGCACTGCCCCCCTCAATCAACGCACCTGGCCAATTTGCAGCCTTATCGGCGGTCTGGTCGGTGGTGGTCTGGGCGCAATCGAGAGTGGTGCCTGGGCCGCGGGTGGTGCGGCGCTGGGTATCTTGTCCGGCGGCTTGATCTGCTATGCCCAGGATGGCGACGAAGATGGCGACGGCGTTTTCGACCGACGTGACCGTTGCCCTGACACCCCCGCCAATACCCCGGTTGACCACCGCGGCTGCGCGGTTCCGCAGTATCCGGCCAGCGTCCCGCCCGAACCTGTGCAATCGGAGGTCATTACTCTGAGCGATGTACTGTTTGTCTTCAATCAATCCGACCTGACCCCGACGGCCAAGAGTCAACTGGATGCGTTGATGAGCAAGTTCGAGGATGCCGATGTGGTCAGCATCAAGGTGGTTGGCCATACCGACAGCGTCGGCTCGGATGCGTACAACCAGGCCTTGTCGGAGAGACGTGCCAGTAGCGTGGCGGAGTACTTGATCAGCCAGGGTGTCGCGCCGAACAAAGTCACCAGCGAAGGCAGGGGCGAGAGTCAGCCGATTGCCGACAACGAAACGGATGCAGGTCGCGCGAAAAACCGTCGCGTGGAACTGCATATAAACCGCTGAGCCAAGAGATAGAGCCGTCGAGCGACACCTGTGAGCGCTGCGACGGCCGTTCGGCGGCCTTCATGAAGAATTTTCCGTTGCCCTCTGGCTTATCCCGCGTGGAAGCCGTTACTGTGCGCGCAAACAATAATTCTCATCGGGGGCGCGTATGAAAGTCTTATGGGGGCTGGGGCGGTTGTTGACCCTGCTGTTCTGGTTGGTGGTGTTGGTCAATCAGCTCACGCCGTTCGTCTTTCCGCTGCACCTGTTGGTCAATCTGGCCGGCGGCTTGTTGGGGTTCATCCATCTACTGGAGGCGTTGCTGTGCTATCGCACTCTCCGGGGTCGCGCCCATCCCTGGCTTGACCGCCTGAAGATCGTCATTTTCGGCGTATTTCACCTGCAAACCATTCCTGCCCCCAGCGCTTCGAAGGCTTCCCATGCGTAAACTCTGCCTGCTCGCCGTACTCATCAGTCCATTGGCCAGCGCCCAGGTGGTGAGTGTCGAACCCAACTCGCTGATGCGCTTGCCCAACACCGCCAGCACCCTGCAATTGGAACGTCTGGAAGTGGCCGATTACGGCACCTTGCTGATTCCCTCGAACGTCACCGAAGTCATTGTCGGTGAGTTGCATCTGGGCCGTGAAGCACGCATCGCCATCGTGCCGGGGGAGCAGGCGCTGGCGCTGAAGGTCCATCGCGCCGATTTGTCCGAAGGCAGCCAGATCACCGCCCGTGGCGCCCCCGGGACCTATCAGAAGGCCGCCCGATCCGGACGCAACCTTGATTTGCAGATCAAGGCACTGAACGCAGCGCAATTACTCGTTGATGCTCGCGGTGGTGCGGGCGCACCGGGGTTTGTGGGGCTTGATGGGGCTAACGGCCAGGAGCCGGGCTGCACCTGGGGCCAGGCGGGGCGCGGTGCCGATGGCAGTGATGGCAGCAATGGTCAGCCGGGAGCGCCAGGGGCTCTGGTTAAACTGGCAGTGCCGCACGATTTCCCCGCAGACCGGATCAAGGTTCAGGTGGCCGGCGGCGCCGGTGGCCTGGCCGGCCCTGGCGGCAAGCCGGGCGCGGGTGGCAAGGCCAAGGGCTGCCTGATTTACAACGCCGATGGCGGCAAGAGCGGTAAACCTGGGGCTGATGGTCAGCCGGGGCCGGAAGGCGCGGCGGGTTCGGTGGTTGTACAGCGGATGTAAGCAACACCGAGAGCCCTGTGGCGAGGGGGCTTGCCTGTGGTGAGGGGGCTTGCCCCCGTTGGGCCGCGAAGCGGCCCCAAATTCCGGCAATCGCAATACTGCTGAAGGTTAGCGTTGTCTGGATTTACGACTGCTACGCAGCCGAACGGGGGCAAGCCCCCTCGCCACAGGCAAGCCCCCTCGCCACAAAAGCTCGGCAGATTCAAAACATCGGCCGAGCCGCAGCAATCGCCACCACGGCCAACCCCACCAGTAGATTGATCCCCACCAAGCGGCGAATCCGTCCCAGCACACCGGCACCCGCCGGCCAATCCTGCTCGGCCACGGCGGTGCGCAACTCCGGCAACATCAGCGCCTGAATGCGGATAAACAGCGCGGTCATCACCACATACAAGCCCATCATCACCTGTACATAACGTGGCGCAGTTTCAAAGCCACCGAAGTGCATGTGCAGCATGCCCACGCCGCTGACCGGCAGCAGCACGACCACCACCCAGACCCAGCGGAAAAAACCTTGAAACACTTCTACCCACAGCTTCAGCCGGGCAGGGCCCTCCAGTGCCGTGATCGCAGCGGGCCGCAAGACCATCCAGGCGAAAAACATGCCGCCGACCCAGACCAGGGCTGCCAGTACATGCAGGCTATAAATGAGGCTAAAAAGTGTCATTGGGGTACTCCGTTCTGCGCGGGATTCATTAGCGGGGTATGATAGCGGCCGAACCGAACTACTGAAAATTTATCCAGCGTTTTTAGCGCCCGACAATCAATGATCAGCACCGAACTCAAAACCACGATCCAGGGCGCCTACTCGCGTTTTCTCGAAGCCAAGAGCCTCAAGCCGCGCTACGGCCAACGCCTGATGATCGCCGAAATCGCCAAGGTCCTGGGTGACATCGACACCGACGACGAAGGCCGGCGCAGTGGCGACCCCGCGATCGTCGCGGTGGAAGCCGGCACCGGTACCGGCAAGACCGTGGCCTACAGCCTGGCGGCGATTCCGACCGCCAAGGCCGCGGGCAAACGCCTGGTGATAGCCACGGCCACCGTGGCCCTGCAAGAGCAGATCGTCTACAAGGACCTGCCCGACCTGATGCGCAACAGCGGGCTGAATTTCAGCTTCGCCCTGGCCAAGGGCCGCGGGCGCTACATGTGCCTGTCCAAGCTCGACATGTTGCTCCAGGAAGGCCACGCGCAGACCGCCACGGCGCAGCTGTTCGAAGAAGAAGGCTTCAAGATCGAGGTCGACGAGGCCAGCCAGAAGCTGTTCACCAGCATGATCGAGAAGCTCGCCGGCAATAAGTGGGACGGCGACCGCGACAGTTGGTCCACCGCCCTGGAAGACGCCGACTGGGCGCGCCTGACCACCGACCACAGCCAGTGCACCAACCGCCATTGCCCGAATTTCGGCCAGTGCGCCTTCTACAAGGCCCGCGAAGGCATGGGCAAGGTCGACGTGATCGTCACCAACCACGACATGGTCCTGGCCGACCTGGCCCTGGGCGGCGGTGCGGTGTTGCCGGACCCGCGCGACACCATCTACGTGTTCGACGAAGGCCATCACCTGCCGGACAAGGCCATCGGCCACTTCGCCCATTACACGCGCTTGCGCTCGACTGCCGACTGGCTGGAAACCACCGCCAAGAACCTCACCAAATTGCTCGCCCAGCACCCGTTGCCAGGCGACCTGGGCAAGTTGATCGAGCAGGTGCCCGAGCTGGCGCGGGAGATCAAGACCCAGCAGCAGTTCATGTTCACTGCGTGTGAGCAGATTGCCGATTTCAAACCCGGCGAAGACGTCGAAGGCCGCGAGCGCCCGCGTCATCGATTCGTCGGCGGGGTGATTCCCGAGCACATGCGTGAAATGGGCATCGAGCTGAAGAAAGGCTTCGCGCGCCTGACCGACCTGTTCACCCGCCTGACCGACCTGCTCAAGGAAGGCATGGACGGCGAGGTCAACATTGGCATCGCCAGCAACCAGGCCGAAGAGTGGTATCCGCTGTTCGGCAGCCTGTTGTCGCGTTCTTCCGGTAACTGGGAGCTGTGGACTGCCTTCACCGTCGAAGACCCGGAAGACAACCCGCCGATGGCGCGCTGGCTGACCCTGGCCGAAAGCGGCTCGCTGTTCGACATCGAGGTCAACGCAAGTCCCATCCTCGCGGCGGAAATGCTTCGCCGCAACCTGTGGAACGTGGCCTATGGCTGCTTGGTGACCTCGGCGACCTTGACCGCCCTCGGCACCTTCGACCGCTTCCGCATGCGCGCCGGCCTGCCGAAAAAAGCCGTGACGGCGGTCGTACCAAGCCCGTTCCATCATGCCGACGCCGGTGTGTTGCGGGTGCCGAACCTGAACGCCGACCCGCGTGATGCAGCGGCGCATACCGCCGCGATCATTCGTGACCTGCCTGAGTTGGTCGAAGGCTCGCGGGGCACGCTGGTGCTGTTTTCCTCGCGTAAGCAGATGCAGGACGTGTTCGACGGCCTCGACCGCGATTGGCGCAAGCAAGTGTTTATCCAGGGCAACCTGTCGAAACAGGAAACCCTGAACAAGCACAAGGCAAGGGTCGATGGCGGTGACTCCAGCGTGTTGTTCGGCCTGGCGAGCTTCGCCGAAGGGGTCGACTTGCCCGGTGCCTATTGCGAGCACGTGGTCATCGCCAAGATTCCATTCTCGGTACCGGATGATCCGGTCGAGGCTGCACTGGCCGAGTGGATCGAAGCCCGGGGCGGCAATCCGTTCATGGAAATCTCCGTGCCGGACGCCTCGCTGAAGCTGGTCCAGGCCTGCGGCCGCTTGCTGCGCACCGAAGAAGACCGCGGCACCATCACCTTGCTCGACCGGCGCCTGGTGACCCAGCGCTATGGCAAAGCCATCCTCAACGCGTTGCCGCCGTTCCGTCGAGAAATTTCCTGAAGCACCGGTGGGCAATTTTGCCCACCGCGTTGTCTATCTCTCTGCCATCGCTTTTCCACTGGCCCATTGAAGGTCGTTAGGGAGAATTTCGTTCTCATGATTTGCCGTTCGTTGCCCGCTGTTTTTGCCCTGATGTTCGCAACACCTCTGCTGGCCGCGCCTGCCAGCCAGCAGACGCTGTTCAACTTTGTGCGCCCCGCCGATGTGGTCCAGGTGGCGACTCAGGACGCCAGCCTGCCGCAATCCAACGCCGAGCAAACCCCCGAGGGCGAAGTGCTGCGCCGGGTGACGTTCAACCCGGTCGCCCGGCCAACCTTGCGCCTGACCCCGCAAACAGGCGCTTGGGACTGGTCGCAGTCGGGCGTCATGAGCCTGCGAATCCAGAGCGCGATGAACTGGGCCTTGACCCTGTACGTGACCATCCAGAGCAACGACGGCAAGACACTGGTCAGCCGCGTCGATCTGCCGGCGGGGCCTGCGCAAACCCTGTTGGTCCCGTTGCAAGCGACATCGCCGCTGAGCCAGGGCATGAAGGCCGGCCCGCCGATGCCGATGACCGTGGAGGGTCAACGCATCCTGCTGGCCAGCAGCGCCGGTGAACTGGATCGCAGCCAGGTCGTGTCGGTGAGCTTGTCGATGGACCAGCCGAAAGCTGCGCAAAGCATCCTGCTGGAACGCTTTGGTGTGCAGGACGGTGAGTCGGTCACCCAAGCCGTGTATGGCGGGCTGGTGGATGCGTATGGCCAGTCGACCCGGGCCAAATGGCCGGAAAAAATCAGCAGCGATGAACAACTCAAAGGCGCTGCCGGCAAGGAGCAGCAACAACTGAAAACCTGGCTGGCCGAGCGCGAAAAGTCCTCCCTGGACAAGTTCGGTGGCTTGACCAAAGGCCCGTCGTTCAAGGCCAGCGGCTTCTTCCGCACGGAGAAACGTAATGGTCGCTGGTATCTGGTGACGCCTGAGGGGCACCCGTTCTACTCCCTCGGGGTCAATACCGTGGCCCCGGATGTCGACCAGACCTACGTGGCCGGTCGCGAGTGGATGTTCGAATCCCTGCCCAAGGCTGACGAGGCGCTGGCCAGCCACTACGGCGAGGGTGACAACCGTGGCGGCAACGGTGCCGATCAAGGGCGCGGCTACAATGCCGGGCGCTGGTACGACTTCTACGGTGCCAACCTGCAACGCCTGTTTGGCAATCCTTGCGAATCGAGCAGCGCCACCAAGGCTGGCGTCGCCGAAGCGGCAAAGGCCGATGCGGTTGAAGCAACGACGGAAAAGGCCGCCGAGAAACCGGTTGTGCCTGCGACTGCCGAGTCCGGTGTCGCCGAAGCAGCCAAAGTCGAGGCAAATACGCCAGCGCCAGTCGCTGCCGAACCCTGCAAGGCCACATTCGACGAGCAGCGCTGGGCCAGTCATACCCTTGATCGCTTGCAGGCCTGGGGCTTCAACACCATTGGCAACTGGAGTGCACCGGTACTGGGCAACGCTGATCGCGTGGCGTACACCTTGCCGCTGTCGATTGTCGGCGACTACGCCAGCATCAGTACCGGTACCGACTGGTGGGGCGGCATGCCCGACCCGTTCGACCCGCGTTTCGCCATGGCCACCGAACGTGCCGTGGCGATTGCCGCCCGCGACCATCGTGACGATCCTTGGTTGATCGGTTACTACGCCGACAACGAACTGGCCTGGGCCGGTCCCGGCGATGACCCGAAAGCCCGTTATGCCCTGGCCTACGGCACCTTGAAAATGACCACCGACGTGCCGGCCAAGCGCGCATTCCTCAAGCAACTGCGCGACAAGTACCGCAACCAGGCGGGTCTGTCGAAGGCCTGGGGCATTGATCTGCCGGCCTGGGAGTTGATGGAGGACCCGGGATTCGTGCCGCCGCTCCCGAGCGCCGAGCACCCGGAAATCGAAGCGGACTTCAAATACTTCCAGAAGGTCTTTGCCGACACTTATTTCAAGACCATCTCCGACTCGCTCAAATGGCACGCGCCGAACCAGCTGCTGCTCGGTGGCCGGTTCGCCATCAGCACGCCTGAAGCCGTGGAGTCCTGCGCCCAGTATTGCGACGTGTTGAGCTTCAACATGTACACCCTGCAACCCCAGGACGGTTACGACTTCGCCAGGCTGCGCAGTCTCGACAAACCGGTGCTGATCACCGAATTCAACTTCGGCTCGGCTGATCGTGGCCCGTTCTGGGGCGGGGTCACGCAGTTGGCGAAGGAGGAGGACCGCGGGCCGGCGTATGCCAACTTCCTCAAACAGGCCTTGAGCGAGCCGTCGATTGTTGGCGTGCATTGGTTCCAGTACCTCGATCAACCGGTCACCGGGCGCCTGCTTGACGGTGAAAACGGTCACTTCGGGTTGGTAGGCATCACAGACCTGCCGTTCCAGGGCTTTGTCGACGGCGTGCGCAAGAGCAATCTGATGACAGTCGAGCAATTGGGCAAAGAGGCCGAGAAGGCAGCGGCCGCCGCCGACAAAGCCAGCCACGACGCCGAGGGCGGCCGCAAGGCCGAAGCCGGCAAGGGACCGGGGAAGGGCGCTGGCGGTCATTCCGGGAATGGCCACTAGGCCCTGAAACCCTGTGGCGAGGGGGCTTGCCCCCGTTGGGTTGCGCAGCGACCCCAAAATCTCGGCAACGGCCCAAGACTTTGGGAGTGCTGCGCACTCCAGCGGGAGCAAGCCCCCTCGCCACAAGGGATCGGCGGTAAAACAACCGCCCGGCCCCACCCTGTTCCCAAAACCCTCAAGGGCTGGAACAATGCCAGCCACTTTGTAGAGCGTTAATCCGGGGAGTTGCGGGTGCAGATTCAGGGTCATTACGAGCTTAAGTTCGAAGCGGTGCGCGAGGCGTTCGCGGCGCTGTTCGACGATCCCCAGGAGCGTGGCGCGGCGTTGTGCATTCAGGTCGGTGGCGAAACCGTCGTCGATCTGTGGGCCGGCACTGCCGACAAGGACGGCGCCGAGGCCTGGCACAGCGACACCATCGCCAACCTGTTCTCCTGCACCAAGACCTTTACGGCCGTCACCGCGCTGCAATTGGTGGCTGAAGGCAAGCTGCAACTGGATGCCCCGGTTGCGCGCTACTGGCCCGAATTTGCCGCAGCGGGCAAAGAGTCCGTCACCTTGCGTCAACTGCTCTGCCATCAGGCCGGCCTTCCGGCACTGCGTGAGTTACTGGCCCCCGAAGCCCTTTACGACTGGCAAACCATGGTCGACGCCCTGGCCGCCGAAACACCGTGGTGGACGCCTGGCGAAGGCCACGGTTACGCGGCGATCACCTATGGCTGGCTGGTCGGCGAACTGCTGCGCCGAGCCGACGGTCGTGGACCGGGTGAGTCCATTGTGGCGCGGGTCGCCAAGCCGTTGGGCCTGGACTTCCATGTGGGCTTGGCTGACGAAGAGTTCCATCGCGTGGCCCACATTGCGCGGGGCAAGGGCAATGTCGGCGATGCCGCCGCCCAACGCCTGCTGCAAGTGACCATGCGCGAGCCAACGGCCATGACGACCCGCGCGTTCACCAACCCGCCGTCGATCATGACCAGCACCAATAAACCCGAGTGGCGACGCATGCAGCAGCCGGCCGCCAATGGCCATGGCAATGCCCGCAGCCTGGCCGGTTTCTACGCCGGCCTGCTCGACGGTAGCCTGCTGGAAAGCGAAATGCTCGATGAGTTGACTCGCGAGCACAGCCTCGGCGAGGACAAGACTTTACTGACCCGGACGCGTTTCGGCCTGGGTTGCATGCTCGATCAACCGGACGTTGCCAATGCCACCTTCGGCCTTGGCCCGCGGGCGTTTGGTCACCCGGGTGCCGGCGGCTCCATCGGTTTTGCCGACCCGGAGCACGATGTGGCCTTCGGATTTGTGACAAATACCCTGGGGCCGTACGTCTTGATGGACCCGCGCGCGCAAAAGCTGGTGCGGGTTCTGGCCACTTGTCTGTAAAAGCGGCTATCGGGTTCCAGGGCTGGAACCCGATAGCCTTTTCAGTTTCAAAGCGTCTGTTTAAGCGGGCCGATGTGGCCTGATTTTTTTGACTTCATTTTTGTGGATATCCAATGTCATCCAATAAAACCCTCGCCTTGGCCCTGTGCTTCGCCATTACCGGTTGCGCACAGACTCCACAGAAAGATGCGACGACGCCTGTCGCCAAGACTGAAAGCGGCAGCCACTGGTACTGGCCGTTTGGTTCCGATGACAGCGCCGTCAAGCCCGTGGCCAAGGCGGAAGTGAAACCTGAAGTCAAACCCGTGACGGTGGCCAAGGCCCAGTCCGATAGCGGCAACAAATGGTGGTGGCCGTTCGGTGGCAGCGACCAGAGCACCGCCAAGGCCGTGCCGATGCCGGACCCGAAAGTCACCCAGGCCTGGCTTGACGACTACGAGCCGCGTCTGCGCGAGGCGGTCAAGGACAGCAACATGCAACTCGAGCGCCGCGAAAACGTGCTGGTGGTGACGGCGCCGGTCGAAGGCTCGTTCAACCCTGATCGTCCGGCCATGCTGCTGCCGGTCACGCTCGGTCCGTTCACCCGCGTTGCCAAGATCCTTGAAGCCGATCCAAAGACCGCTGTGCTGATCCTCGGCCACAGCGATACGTCCGGCGCCGCGCCTGCCAACGTCAAGCTGAGCCAGGAACGCGCCCAGGCCGTTGCGGCGATTTTCCGCCTCAGTGGTTTGCAGCGTGATCGCCTGATGCTGCGTGGCTTGGGCGGTGATGCGCCGCGTGCCGCCAACGACAGCGTGCAAGGGCGTGCGTTGAACCGCCGCGTGGAACTGCTGGTGACCCCGCAGAACACCATGGTTGCGCTGCTGAGCAAGTACAACATGCCGGCGCCAGCCCCAGTGACCCTGGTTGCTGCCGCTGACGTCAAGCCGGTCGCCAAGCCTGTGACACCGGCCCCTGCGACTAAAAAGGCGGCTGTTCCAGCGACGAAAAAAGCCCCGGCGAAAAAAGCTCCGGCCAAGAAAACACCTGCGAAAACTGCAACGCCGGCGAAGAAAACCACGCCAGCCAAAGCCGCTGCGACAGACAAGAAGGTCGCCAGCACCGATACTGCAAAGCAGTGATTCGTTAACCAAAAGGAATGCGCCATGACCCAGGGCCTGGCTGATATGCGTCGTGACTACACCCGTGATGGCCTGACCGAGGTACAAGCCCCGGCCGAGCCGTTCGCACTGTTCCATCAGTGGTTCGCCGACGCGGTGAAAACCGAACAGGCGCCGGTGGAAGCCAACGCCATGACCCTGGCCACGGTCGACCAGGACGGTCGACCGCACTGTCGCATTCTGTTGCTCAAGGGCCTGGACGAGCAGGGCTTCACCTTCTTCACCAACTACGATAGCGCCAAGGGCCAGCACCTGGCCGCGAATCCGTTCGCGGCCATGACGTTTTTCTGGCCGGCGCTGGAGCGCCAGGTGCGCATCGAAGGGCGGGTGGTGAAGGTCACGCCTGAGGAGTCCGACGCCTATTATCAGGTCCGTCCACTGGGCAGTCGCCTGGGGGCCTGGGCATCGCCGCAGAGCCGCGTGATCGCCGATCGGGGGGAGCTCGAAGCGCTGCTCAAGGATACCGAGCAACGTTTCAGCGAAACCCAGCCGCATTGCCCGGAACACTGGGGTGGTTATCGCCTGCTGCCGGAGCGCATCGAATTCTGGCAGGGCCGCCCAAGCCGCCTGCACGACCGTCTCAATTACCGCCAGCAGGGCGCCGACTGGATTCTTGAACGTCTAGCACCCTGAACAGTCTACCGACCGGGATAGCCTGCCGCAGCGGCCTCCAGCCACTTCGGCAGGTCTCGACGCTTGATCTTCTGCGCATGAGCACTCGCCAACTGTTCGAGCATGAAGGCTTTTTTCTGCTCATTCTTGCCCGCCAGCGCTAGCGCCAGGTCACGGTCCATCCAGCGTTTGATCCGCACGTACAGCCACCAGTGGAAGTACAAACCGGCAACCGTCGTGACGACAATGATAAAGTAGTCCATGAAAATCCTTGGCCAATGGGCAGTTTTCTGCTTTTGCCGCTACTGTGTGAGTTCGTGGTGGCGCCTTAACGGAGCCTGAATCAAAGCAATTTTACCCGGGCTGTGCCGTGACAGGCGTCAAGCTGCGGAGTTTAATGAACATCTGTTTCTTTGGAGTTGATGCTATGCGTAAGTCTGTTCTGCTGGTTGCTTCCTTTTCCACGATGGCGATGTTGCTCACTGGATGCCAATCGAGCCTGACCGGTGACTCCTATTCCCGTGACGAGGCGCGTCGTGTGCAGACCGTTCGCATGGGCACCATTGAAGCATTGCGCCCGGTGAAAATCGAAGGCACCAAAACCCCGATCGGCGGCGCTGCAGGCGCAGTGGTCGGCGGTGTTGGCGGCAGCGCCATCGGTGGCGGCAAAGGCAGTATCGTTGCTGCGGTCATCGGCGCAGTCGCCGGCGGCCTGATCGGTTCGGCCGCTGAAGAAGGCATGACCCGCACCCAGGGCGTGGAAATCACCGTGCGCGAAGACGATGGCAGCATGCGCGCCTACGTTCAGGAAGTTCAGCCGAACGAAGTGTTCCGTGTTGGCGAACGTGTGCGCATCGCCAGTGTGAATGGCACCAGCCGCGTTTCGCACTAAGCGCAAATACCGGATAAACAAAAAAACCGATCAGGTGACTGATCGGGTTTTTTGTTTCAAGCCTTGATGGTGCCAGGTGTTGTCGTGGTTTATCAGGAGGCCAGGCTGGAGCTCTTGCGACTCGCCATTGCCGTCACCCCATAACCGATCAGCGCGGCCAGGATCGAACCGGTCAGGATTCCCATGCGGTCCATCCCGGCGAAATCACTCACGCCAGGCTCGAAGGCCAGCGAGCCGACAAACAGGCTCATGGTGAAACCAATGCCGCAGAGAATCGCCACGCCCAGTATCTGGCCCCAATTGGCGCCTTGGGGCAGGGCGGCGATACCGGTTTTCACCGCCAGCCAGGTCAGGCCGAAGACACCGACGGTCTTGCCCAGCAGCAGTCCGGCGGCAATGCCCATGGGGACGTGGTGAGTGAAGCTTTCGACGGTGACACCGCTCAGGGACAGGCCGGCATTGGCAAACGCGAACAGCGGCAGGATGCCGTAGGCCACCCAAGGGTGCAGGGCGTGTTCCAGGGTCAGCAATGGCGAAGGCTCGGCATTTTTCGTGCGCAGCGGAATGCAAAACGCCAGGGTCACGCCGGCCAGCGTGGCATGGACACCGCTCTTGAGCACGCAGACCCAGAGGATCAGGCCAATGATCATGTACGGTCCGAGCTTGACCACGCCGAGTCGGTTCATCCCGATCAGTGCCGCAATACAGGCCGCGGCCAGCGCCAGGGACAAGGTCGACAGCGCGCCGGAATAGAAGATCGCAATGATGATGATCGCGCCGAGGTCGTCGATGATCGCCAGGGTCATCAGGAACAGCTTCAGCGAAACCGGCACCCGTTTGCCCAGCAACGCCAGCACGCCAAGGGCGAAGGCGATGTCGGTCGCGGTCGGGATCGCCCAGCCATCGAGGGCCGCTGGCGTGTCGCGATTGAGATACCAGTAGATCAGCGCCGGCACCACCATGCCGCCAATCGCCGCCGCGCCAGGCAGGACGATTTGCGACGGCTTGGACAACTGGCCGTCGAGGACTTCGCGTTTCACCTCCAGGCCGATCAGCAGGAAAAACAGCGCCATCAGGCCGTCGTTGATCCACAGCAGCAACGGCTTGGCGATTTTCAGCGCGCCGATCTGGGCCACCACGGGGGTATCCAGCAGGCCGTTGTACAGCCATGACAGCGGCGAGTTGTTGATGATTAGAGCCAGAACGGCAGCGGCGATCAGTAACAGACCGCTGGCAGCTTCCAACTGAAAGAAACGCGTGAAAGTGCTACGCAGAGGCAAGGTCGCTCTCCATCTGTGAATTCAAAAGGTGTTACACCCTAACAAGTACTGTTAGTTGTTAAAACAAAAGTTATATTCTTTTTTGTTATATGCCGTTACAGAGTGATCCGCCAGCATCGGGCTGAGCCTAGCAGTTGTCGGGTGTATTGGATCTCAGCTGTACCTGTGCCGGATGCAGGATTTTTCCTAAGCTTGGTGGATGAGCCTTGATAAAAGGCCGACTCCTGCCCGATTCAACGAGAAAACCATCATGAGCGACAACCGACAGTGGTCCCGCGAAGCGATCCGGATCATCGAAGCCGATTTCCAGCGCAGCGCCGACACCCACTTGATCCCCTTGCCGCTGCCGGGTTTTCCGGGCATCGAGTTGTATTTCAAGGATGAGTCCAGCCATCCCACGGGCAGCCTCAAGCACCGTCTGGCCCGTTCGCTATTCCTGTATGCGCTGTGTAACGGCTGGCTCAAACCCGGTGCGCCGGTCATCGAGGCTTCCAGTGGTTCCACGGCGATTTCCGAAGCGTATTTCGCGCGCATGCTGGGCTTGCCGTTCATTGCGGTGATGCCGGCGACCACCTCAAAAGAAAAGATCGCGCAGATCGCCTTCTACGGTGGCCAAAGTCATCTGGTGGACGACCCGACCCAGATCTACGCCGAGTCCGAGCGTCTGGCCCGTGAACACGACGGACACTTCATCGACCAGTTCACCTATGCCGAGCGCGCCACCGACTGGCGGGCGAACAACAACATTGCCGAATCGATCTTTCATCAGATGCGTTTCGAGCAGCATCCCGAGCCGAGCTGGCTGATTTCCAGCCCTGGCACCGGTGGTACCACGGCCACCCTGGGTCGATACGTGCGTTATCGCCAGCATTGCACCCGCGTGCTGTGTGCCGATGCCGAGCGTTCGGTGTTCTTTGATTATTACCAGACCGGCGATGCCAGCCTGCGTCTGGACCACGGCTCGCGGATCGAAGGCATCGGCCGGCCGCGTGTGGAAGCGTCGTTCCTGTCGAAGGTGATCGACGCTATGGTCAAGGTGCCGGATGCCCTGTCACTGGCGGCCATGCACTACCTGGCGGAGCGTCTGGGACGCCATGTCGGCGGGTCGAGCGGGACCAACCTGATCGGCGCACTGATGGCCGCCCAGCACATGAAGGCGGCAGGGGAGAAGGGGTCGATGGTGGCGATTCTGTGTGACAGCGGCGAGCGTTATGCCACGACCTATTACGATCAGGACTGGCTCAAGGCTCAGGGGTATGACTTGGGTAGCTTGATGGCTGCGGTAGCGGCGACGGTAGAGCGGGGTGAGGCGTTGCCGGAGTCGGTGCTGCGCGCCAACATCTGACCCCTCGAAGATCAAATGTGGGAGCGGGCTTGCTCGCGAAGGCGGTGGATCAGCCAACACACAGGTTGGATGTGAAACCGTCTTCGCGAGCAAGCCCGCTCCCACATTCGGGGGCTGTCAGTCCTGGAGACCGAGGATATCCCGAGCCACAGCTTCCGCAATCCGAATCCCGTCAACACCTGCCGACAGAATCCCGCCCGCATAACCGGCACCTTCGCCGGCCGGGAACAAGCCCTTCACGTTCAGGCTCTGCATCGACTCGTTACGGGTCATGCGCAGCGGCGAGGACGTGCGAGTCTCAATCCCGGTCAACACCGCGTCGTGCAACGAGTAACCACGAATCTGCTTTTCGAACGCCGGCAAGGCTTCGCGAATCGCTTCGATGGCGAACGCCGGCAGTGCCAGCGCCAGATCACCCAGGGCAACGCCCGGCTTGTAGGACGGCTCGACGCTGCCCAGTTCGGTGGAGGGTTTGCCTGCGATAAAGTCGCCGACCAGTTGCGCCGGGGCTTCGTAGTTGCTGCCGCCCAGCACAAAGGCGTGGGATTCCAGGCGTTCCTGCAACTCGATACCGGCCAGCGGGCCGCCCGGATAATCGACTTCCGGGGTGATGCCGACGACGATACCGGAGTTGGCATTGCGCTCGTTACGCGAGTATTGGCTCATGCCGTTGGTGACCACACGGTTCGGCTCGGACGTCGCCGCCACCACCGTTCCGCCCGGGCACATGCAGAAGCTGTAGACCGAACGACCATTCTTGGCGTGGTGCACCAGTTTGTAGTCGGCGGCGCCCAGTTTCGGGTGGCCGGCGTACTTGCCCAGGCGCGCACGGTCGATCAGCGACTGCGGGTGCTCGATGCGGAAACCCACCGAGAACGGCTTGGCTTCCATGAACACGCCACGGCCGTGGAGCATGCGGAAGGTATCGCGGGCGCTGTGACCGAGGGCCAGGATCACGTGTTTCGAATGGATTTGCTCGCCACCGTTGAGCTCGACGCCGACCAGTTGGCCGTCTTCGATCAACACGTCGGTGACGCGCTGCTGGAAGCGCACTTCGCCGCCGAGGGCGCGAATCTGCTCACGCATGTTTTCCACAACGCCGGTCAGACGGAACGTACCGATGTGCGGTTTGCTGACGTAGAGGATTTCTTCCGGCGCGCCGGCCTTGACGAATTCGTGCAGGACTTTGCGACCGAGGAATTTCGGGTCCTTGATCTGGCTGTAGAGCTTGCCGTCGGAGAATGTCCCCGCGCCGCCTTCACCGAACTGCACGTTGGATTCGGGGTTGAGCACGTTTTTGCGCCACAGGCCCCAGGTGTCCTTGGTGCGCTGGCGTACTTCGGTGCCACGCTCGAGGATGATCGGCTTGAAGCCCATTTGCGCCAGCAGCAGCCCGGCGAAAATCCCGCACGGACCGAAGCCGACGACGATCGGGCGCGCGCTCAGGTCGGCCGGTGCCTGGCCAACCACTTTGTAGCTGACATCCGGTGCCACGTTGACGTTACGGTCATCGGCGAACTTGTGCAGCACCGCCGCCTCGTCGCGAACTTCAAGGTCGATGGTGTAGATGAAACACAGTTCGGAGGACTTTTTACGCGCATCGTAGCTGCGCTTGAACAAGGTGAAATCGAGCAGATCATCGCTGGCAAGCCCTAAGCGCTGCACGATGGCGGGGCGCAGGTCTTCATCGGGATGGTCGATCGGCAACTTGAGTTCGGTGATTCGTAACATGGCAGGATCCGGTTCGCGGGGCGCACAACTGCGCCAGGGCGTTTGAAGCCCGCGATTATAAGCCCCAAAGGCGCAGGCCTGTGAGGCTTAAACGATCAGTCGTCGCGCGAGCCGCCGAAATACCCGCATCCACGCTGGACCTGACCGTCAACGCGCAGTTCGGCACTCATGTGCTGGATGCTGCCGGTGCTGCTGTCGACGCAACGTTGCGGTGCAACCCACAGTTCGATGTGCTGGTTGTTGGCTTCGGTGCTGAGGTTGAAACGGCCATCGCCCAGTTGCTCTTCGACGTAAGGCACGGCCAATGGCGGCTGGCCGGCGCGGTCGACGACCATGCCTTTGCCGCTGACTTTCACGCTCCACTCCGGAGTGTGGCCGGCGGCGCGCAGGATCAGCAATTTGAAATTCGGATCGTCGCACGCGGTGCCCGAGCGCTCGACGCGGTACAACTGCTCCAGATCGAGCTGGCCGTCACCGCCGCTGCCGGCCACAACCCGCCCGCGCACGTCGGCAAACAGCTTGCCTTGCTTATCCGCCAGGCTTGCAGCCTGCTGCAGGACACTGGTACCGCCCGTGTCGTTGACCACGTAGCGGTTAGCCTGGTTGCACGGCTGGAACAGCAGTTTGCCGTCCGCCGCGGTCAACTGGCCTTGCATGCGTGTCTGGCCGACATGGGAGGCGCTCTGCCGCTCACCCTCGAACAACTGGCAAGCGGCGAACAGCGGAAGCAGGGCAACGAGGACTAAGGAACGGGCAACACGCATCTTGGGGTCTCCTGACAAGTGCCGCCACGTTACTCAGCCTGACCGTTCATCACAAGACTCGTATTGCTCCGTCGCCGATCCGACGGCTGTTTGCAGCAACATTTTGTGTATTGTTTCTGTGCCAGGAATCAGGGCGCAAAGGTAGGCTGCCACGTTTTTGCAGGAGCAGGGCATGAAGAAGGTTATGGTCTGGAAGGTTTGGATGTTTTTGCTGGCGATGACAGGGGCGACGTGCAGTCAGGCTGCCGAGATCAATTTGTCCTCGGCAACGGACTTTATCCGGATGGAGTTAGTACTCAAAGACGTCGAAAGACTGCATTCCAGTTATGAAATGAATGTCACGCTCAGCCCTGAAGCGACTGAGCGTATACAGCACGTTTCCCGCGAAGCGATAGGCCAGCAAATGACGCTATCGATTAACGGTTGGAAGATCTCCACGGCGACAGTGCATTCAGTCCTGGGCTCAAGATTCAGAATAGCCATCCCTAAATCCATCGCCAAGGATTTGCTGCCAACGCTGATTGATTGAGCGGAGCCAGCTCAACCTACGTGAAAGGTCTGACCCGTTTGCAGGCCTTCCACGCTCTTGGCGTAGGCCAAGGCTACATCCGCTGCTGGAACCGGCTTGAAGCCACGGAAGTACGGCGCGTATTTGCCCATGGCTTCGACCAGGACATTCGGGCTGATCGAATTCACTCGCAGGCCACGCGGCAATTCGATGGCGGCGGCGCGAACGAAGCTGTCCAGTGCACCGTTGACCAAGGCTGCCGAGGCACCGCTGTAAATAGGATCGTGACTGAGCACGCCGGTGGTGAAGGTGAACGAAGCACCGTCATTGGCGAACTCGCGACCGATCAGCAGCAGGTTGACCTGGCCCATGAGTTTGTCTTTGAGGCCCAGGGCAAAGCTCTCTTCGGTCATCTCGTTGAGCGCAGCGAAGGTCACGTTGCCTGCGGCGCACACCAGCGCATCGAATTTTCCGGTCTGCTCGAACAGTTTGCGAATCGAAGCGCTGTCGCTGATATCCACCTGAAAGTCGCCGCTGTTGCGGCCAATGCGGATGATTTCGTGGCGCTGGGACAACTCTTTGTCCACTGCCGAACCGATGGTGCCGCCTGCGCCGATCAAAAGAATTTTCATGGAGGCTGATCCTCATGTGGGTTGGATGAGCTTTCAGTTTAGAGTGGTTTTTTCTGCGGATAAGCGCACTAATAGGCAACCTTTGGTTTTCAAATGGAAACAATCCATGAGCGAGATGGATGACCTGGCCGCGTTTGCGGTATTGATCGAAGCGGGTAGTTTTACCTTGGCGGCGCAGCAGCTCGGTTGCAGCAAAGGCCAGTTGTCCAAGCGCATCAGTCAGTTGGAAGCGCAGTTTTGCGTGGTGTTGCTGCAACGCACCACCCGCCGCTTGAGCCTGACCGCCGCCGGTGCTGCGTTGTTGCCACAGGCCCAGGCGCTGGTGGTGCAAGTCGAGCGGGCGCGCCAGGCGCTGGCGAGATTGAAGGACGACATGGCCGGTCCGGTGCGGATGACGGTGCCGGTATCGCTCGGGGAAACTTTCTTCGATGGTCTGCTGTTGGAGTTCTCCGCCAAGTATCCCCAAGTGCAGATCGAGCTGGAGCTCAACAACAGCTACCGCGATCTGTCCCGCGACGGCTTCGACCTGGCGATTCGCTCTGACGTGGCCATTGACCAACGACTAGTGGCACGTCCGCTGCTGGCGTGGCAAGAGCTGACCTGTGCCAGCCCGGCCTATCTGGAGCAATACGGTGAACCGCAAACGCCTCAGGCGCTGGCCGAGCATCGCTGCCTGCTTAACAGCCATTACAGCGGCCGGGAGGAGTGGCTGTATCACCAGCAACATGAGTTGTTGCGTGTGCGGGTGTCGGGGCCGTTCGCCAGCAACCATTACAACCTGTTGAAAAAGGCCGCACTGGTCGGCGCCGGTATTGCGCGCCTGCCGTCCTACTGTTTGCCAACAGAACTGGCCGACGGGCGTTTGCGTTGGCTGCTGCGCGATTATCAGACCCGCAGTATGCCGATGTACCTGGTGCATCCGTATCAGGGCGGATTGCCCAGGCGTACGCAGGTGCTGGCGGACTATTTGATCGGGTGGTTCAAGCGCAGTGGGGAGGTGCTGGACAGGCTATAGGCCAGAACACGACCCCCTGTAGGAGCCGGCTTGCTGGCGATGGCGGTGTAACCTTCAAAAGAGATGTTGACTGATACGCCGCTATCGCCAGCAAGCCGGCTCCTACAGGGGTTGATGGCATAAAAAAACGGCCCGCTAAGGCCGTTTTTTGTTTACCGCAAAGGCTTAGCCACCCAGGTACGCTTCGCGCACTTTCGGGTCGGTCAGCAATGCTTCACCGGTGCCTTGCATCACCACCCGGCCGTTCTCCAGAACGTAGGCGCGGTCAGCGATCTTCAGCGCCTGGTTGGCGTTCTGTTCGACCAGGAACACCGTCACGCCGTCCTTGCGCAGTTGTTCGATGATGTCGAAGATCTGCTGGATGATGATGGGTGCCAGGCCCAGCGACGGCTCGTCGAGCAGCAGCAACTTGGGCTTGCTCATCAGCGCACGGCCGATGGCGAGCATTTGCTGTTCGCCACCGGACATGGTGCCGCCGCGCTGGCTGAAGCGTTCTTTCAGGCGTGGGAAAAGTCCGAGAACCTTGTCCATCTGTTCCTGATAGTCGCCCTTGGCGGTGAAGAAACCGCCCATGGAGAGATTTTCTTCCACGGTCAGGCGGGAAAACACCCGACGACCTTCCGGCACGACGGCGATGCTCTTGCGCATGATCTGCGAGGAGTCCTGGCCGACCAGTTCCTCACCCATGTAACGGATGCTGCCGCTGTGGGCGCGCGGCGAACCGCAAAGCGTCATCAGCAGCGTGGACTTGCCGGCACCGTTGGCACCGATCAGGGTCACGATCTCGCCCTGGCGGACTTCGACGTTGACGCTGTGCAGGGCCTGGATCTTGCCGTAGAAGGTGGAAACGTTTTCGAACTGCAGCATTTACGCTTCCCCCAGGTAGGCTTTGATCACTTCAGGATTGTCGCGGATCTGTTCCGGCGTACCGTTGGCCAAGGGCGTGCCCTGGTTGATCACGACGATGTGGTCGGAAATGCTCATGACCAGCTTCATGTCGTGTTCGATCAGCAGAACGGTGACGTTGTGCTCTTCACGCAGCATGCTGATCAGCGCCTTGAGGTCCTCGGTTTCCTTCGGGTTCAGGCCGGCGGCTGGTTCGTCGAGCATGAGGATCCGCGGGCGGGTCATCATGCAGCGGGCGATTTCCAGGCGACGTTGCTGACCGTAGGCCAGGGTGCCGGCGGGGCGGTTGGCGAACTCTTTCAGGTTGACCTTTTCCAGCCAGAACTCGGCGAAGTCCATGGCCTCGCGCTCGCTTTTGCGGAACGACGGGGTCTTGAACAGGCCGGACAGGAAGTTGGTGTTCAGGTGACGGTGCTGGGCGATCAAGAGGTTCTCGACCGCGGTCATGTCCTTGAACAACCGCACGTTCTGGAAGGTGCGCACCACGCCCTTGAGAGCGATCTTGTGGCCCGGCAGGCCTTCGATCGCCTCGCCGTCGAGCAGGATGCTACCGCCGCTCGGCTTGTAGAAACCGGTCAGGCAGTTGAACACGGTGGTCTTGCCGGCACCGTTGGGGCCGATCAGTGCAACCACTTGTTTCTCTTTCACGCTCAAGGCAACGCCGTTGACCGCCAGCAAACCGCCGAAGCGCATGCTCAGGTTTTCTACTTTAAGGATCTCGCGGCTCATTTGCGCAGCTCCATGTGAGGACGTTGCATGGGCAGCAGACCCTGAGGGCGCCAGATCATCATCAGCACCATCAAGGCGCCGAACATCAACATGCGGTACTCACTGAACTCACGCATCATTTCCGGCAGCAGGATCATCACGATCGCCGCCAGGATTACACCCAGCTGCGAGCCCATGCCGCCGAGCACCACGATGGCGAGAATGATCGCCGACTCGATGAAGGTGAAGGACTCCGGCGTTACCAGACCCTGACGGGCCGCGAAGAAGCTGCCGGCGAAACCGGCGAAGCTGGCACCGAGGGTGAAGGCCGACAGTTTGATGATGGTCGGGTTCAGGCCCAGGGCGCGGCAGGCGATTTCGTCTTCGCGCAACGCTTCCCAGGCACGCCCCAGGGGCATGCGCAGCAAGCGGTTGATGACGAACAGCGCACCCAGGGCAAGCAACAGCGCAACCAGGTAGAGGAAGATCACCTTGTTGATCGAGTTGTATTCGAGGCCGAAATACTCATGGAAGGTTTGCATGCCTTCCGCGGCTTTACGTTCGAAGGTCAGGCCGAAGAACGTCGGTTTCTCGATGTTGCTGATGCCGTTCGGACCGCCAGTGAGGCCGGTCAGGTTACGCAGGAACAGACGAATGATTTCACCGAAGCCCAGGGTCACGATCGCCAGGTAGTCGCCACGCAAGCGCAGTACCGGGAAACCGAGCAGGAAGCCGAAGGTGGCCGCCATCAGGCCGGCAATCGGCAGGCAGATCCAGAAGCTCAGGCCGTAGTAGTGCGACAACAGCGCGTAGCTGTAGGCGCCGACGGCGTAGAAGCCGACGTAACCGAGGTCGAGCAGACCGGCCAGGCCGACCACGATGTTCAGGCCGAGGCCGAGCATCACGTAGATCAGCACCAGGGTTGCGATATCCACCGCACCGCGAGAGCCGAAGAACGGCCAGACCAGCGCACCGGCGATCAGCGCGATGATGATCCAGCGCTGCGTGGTTGGCAGGGTCAGGAAGTTGCTGGCCTTGGCCGGAATCATCGGCATGCTTGGCGACGAACGCCAGGCCGAGCTGATCTGCTGGTCGAACAGCACACGCAGGAACATCAGTACCGAGCACACCGCGATGGTGATCAGGGTGGCGTCGCTGGTGCCATGAACTTCGAGGTTGATGCCGACGATGGTCAGCTTCAGACCGAGTACCGGGTAGGCCACGGCCCACACCAGCAAGGCGCTGAAAAACGCCTGTTTAAGATTCCTAGTCATACCTTCTCAACCTCCGGACGACCCAACAGGCCGGTTGGCCGGAACAACAGCACCAGAACCAGTAGACCGAACGCCACGACGTCCTTGTACTGGTCGCCGAAGATATCGGCACCAAAGGCTTCCGCCACGCCAAGTACCAGCCCGCCGAGCATGGCGCCCGGAATACTGCCGATACCGCCCAGCACCGCTGCGGTGAAGGCCTTGAGGCCGACGAGGAAACCGGCGTTCGGGTTGATCACGCCGTACTGCATGCTCAGCAGGACGGCGGCAATGGCTGCCAGTGCCGCACCGATGACGAAGGTCAGGGCGATGATGTTGTTGGTGTTGATGCCCAACAGGTTGGCCATCTTGATGTCTTCGGCGCAGGCGCGGCAGGCGCGACCCAGGCGAGAGCGGGAGATGAACAGCGTCAGGCCGAGCATGGCGATCAAGGTCACCACGAACACCACGATTTGCATGTAGGAAATCAGCACTTCATGTGCGCCACCTGGCCCAAAGGCAATGTTGCCCGGAATCAGGTTGGGGATGGATTTGTCCTTGGAGTCTTGCGCCAGCAGAACCGTGTTCTGCAGGAAGATCGACATGCCGATGGCGGAAATCAGCGGGATCAGACGGTTGCTGCCGCGCAAGGGGCGGTAGGCGATCCGTTCGATGCTGTAGCCATAGGCACTGGTGACGACGATGGTTGCCAGGAAAGCGGCGGTCATCAACAGCGGAACGCTGTCGAGTCCCAGCATGGCCAGCCCGGCGATGGCGATGAACGCCACGTAGGAGCCGATCATGTACACCTCGCCATGGGCGAAGTTGATCATTCCAATGATGCCGTAAACCATCGTATAGCCGATGGCGATCAGGGCATACGTGCTGCCAATGGTCAGGCCATTAACCAGCTGTTGGAAAAAGTGATAGATGTCAGGCATTACAGCGCTCCTAAAAACCTGATACGCATTTCACTGGTGGAGTCATTTTCCCGCCCGGGCCCCGTGGATCTGCATCCACTTCGAATCCGGGGTTTGCCAGCGAACCGCTGATGACGGTTTTGAGATTTTCAGGTGGGGAGACTGGCGGATCACGCCAGCGCGGCCCAAATACGTTCGTAAAACAAAGCCCACGGCACGCCGTGGGCTTTGTTGGCAGTCAGTCAGGCAGCGCCTTACTGAGGCGAAGCTTCAGTTTTTGGTTTGCCGAAGTGCCACTCGTAAACCACAAACTTGAAGTCCTTCAGGTCGCCCTTGGCGTCGAAGCTCAGGTCGCCAGTCGGGGTCTTGAAGGTGCCGGCGTGAATGGCTTCCGCCACTTTTGCAGCGTCTTCGGACTTGGCAGCCTTGATACCGTCGGCGATTACGGTCACAGCCGAGTAGGCCGGGAACACGAACGGACCGCTCGGGTCTTCTTTCTTGGCCTTGAACGCGTCAGCCAGGGCAACGTTGGCAGGATCCTGGTCGAAGGATTTCGGCAGGGTCACCAGCAGGCCTTCGGAAGCGTCCTTGGCGATCTGCGAAATGGAGTCGTTACCCACGCCTTCCGGACCCATGAACTTGGCTTTCAGGCCTTTTTCCTGGGATTGACGCAGGATCAGGCCCAGCTCCGGGTGGTAGCCGCCGTAGTAGACGAAGTCGACGTTGGCTTGCTTGAGCTTGGCGATCATCGAGGAGAAGTCTTTGTCGCCGGCGTTGACGCCTTCGAACACGGCGACTTTAACGCCTTTTTTCTCGAGAGTGGTTTTGACGGCGGTGGCGATGCCTTCACCGTATTGCTGCTTGTCGTGCAGGACAGCAACGATCTTCGGCTTGACGAAGTCGGCGATGTAGTTACCGGCGGCAGGGCCTTGAGCGCTGTCCAGGCCGATGGTGCGGAACACCATTTTGTAACCACGGGCGGTGATGTCCGGGCTGGTGGCAGCCGGGGTGATCATGATCACGCCTTCGTCTTCGTAGATGTCCGAAGCCGGTTGAGTGGAGCTGGAGCACAGGTGGCCGACCACGAACTTGACGCCGTCGTTGACGACTTTGTTCGCGACCGCGACAGCTTGTTTTGGATCACAGGCGTCATCGTATTCAACGGCTTCGAGTTTCTTGCCGTCTACGCCGCCTTTGGCGTTGATCTGTTCGATGGCCATTTTGGCGCCACTGAACTGCATGTCGCCGTATTGGGCTACAGGGCCGGTTTTAGGGCCGGCGATGCCGATCTTGATGGTGTCAGCTGCGAACGAATGGCTGGCAACCCCTGCCAGAACCATAGCGGCAAACAGTTTGGAAATCTGCTTAGTAGCCTTAGTCATAGTGCTCCACTCTTACTGTTGTAGTTTTTATAGTCCTGGCGCCGAAAGCAGCAGAACCGGGTCAGATATCTGCGACATTCCCCGGAAAAGTCCCTCGGCAACTGTACCGGTACAGTGTAGAGCGCCGATTGTCAGCCTGGGAAGGCGGCTCCGGGGGACAAAACCTGCAAGTGTCGCTTTATTGAAAGTAAAAGACAGAATTGCGGCGGGGCATTGAGGGGCTTATAGCCGGATTCCGTGCATTCCTTGGCTTTCCTGCGCTTTTCATTTCGGTCACTCAATTGCATCCGGGTTTTTCTGCCAGACCACCGACGTTATGATTCACGTCGATTTCTTTTTCCGGACAGTCCCATGAATCAAGAACCTAGCACCCTCTATGCCAAGCTGCTTGGTGAAACTGCATCTATTACCTGGAAAGAGCTGGAGCCGTTCTTCGCCAAGGGTGCCCTATTGTGGGTCGATCCCGGCCTGGATTTGATCGCCGCCGCTGAGGCCGTGGCGACCGATGAGGGCGAGAAAGTGGCTGCCTGGCTGGCCGCCGACAAAGTCGCCAAGCTGTCTGAAACGCGGGCGTTGGATCTTTTTGAACGTGATCCGCAATTGTGGGCCGTGGTTGTTTCGCCGTGGATTCTGGTCCAGGAAAGGGCGCAGGTATAAAAGGTCGCACCTGATTGGTGCGCTTCTTTCCGGGGGGAAAGTGTGTAGCCGAGTAGCGTGATGGCATGTTGCCGTAGAGAAAGGCCACAGCCTCACGGTGACGTAAACGTAACGGGAACAGTTGAGAGGGCAATTGAACGTCCGCTCAATTGTTTCTGGATGTTGATATGTGTGGTTTTCAAAGCCGCCTTCGCGAGCAAGCCCGCTCCCACATTCAACCGAGTCGAATGTGGGAGCGGGCTTGCTCGCGAATGAGGCGACGCTTAGTGAGCGGTCTTGCCCGTATGGTTATTAAGCGAAATAACCTTGGTCTTGCCAATGCGGTGACGGTAGATCTCGCGCAGGTACTTGATCGATTTCTTCACGCAATCCCGGGACAGGCGGATGTCATTGATCGAGACAAATTTTTCCTTGTCGTTGATCAGCTCACGGTACTTCTTCTCGTACATCGGCTTGATCGCGTACCAGTTGGTATCGAGGATCTTCGCCGGGTTCTCGAATTCGTTGAGCAACTCGTCGATCCGGTCTTCATCGAACTGTTCGTTGATGATGAAGTCCAGGATCGAGTTGTCCAGGGTCTCGTCGAAGCGGTATGGGTTTTTCGCGAAGCAGCGCTTGATGAAGGCCACGATCAGCGTCAGGAAGTCGTCCGACAGGCATGGGCTCTTGGCGATCAGAGTGGTCAGCGACAGGTTGGCCGAGGCGCCGATCACCAGCGCGTAGCGCTTGAGTGTGGTGTTGGGGAACAGGCTGTTGAGGTGAGTCTTCAACCGGTTCAGGTCCATGTAGGACAGCTTGTAGTCCTTGGGCAAGGAAACGATCGACACCACCGACGAGCAATTCTTGAAGAAGTGCAGGTCATGCAGGGCCGCCGCGTCGTAACCGGAGTTCTTGTACTGCTCCAGCGACGCGCGATAGCGCTTGGACTCGATCGGCAACAGGCTGATGCCTTCGATGGCCTGGGTGACCTTGTTGAAGTGCGGCAGGTCGATCGAGCGGAAGAACAGGTCGTCGATATTCAGGCGCTGCGGCTCTTTCTCGAACACCTTGAACTTGTCGCTGCTCGGCGGCGGGGTTTCCGGCACCACGGACTCGGCATAGGCAATTGCTACCGGGCCAGCCAGGCTCATGAACAGGTCGTTGGCATCCAGGCGGATGGTTTCGCCGATGTCGATTCCGGCACGACGGAAATAGTTCTGGTCGTAGTCGGTGGTCACCGCCTGGGCCGTCAGAATGTTGAAGATCTGCTGCGAGATGTATTGGTTGGCATGCTTTTCCATGGCATTGACATCAATGTTCTGGATATTGCCGTCATCGTTCTCTTCGGCGTAACGCATGATGTCGTTGGAGATCAGCATCATCGCGTTCCATGGGCGGATACGGCCCATGACGCTGGCTTCGCTGCTGTCTTCGTTGGCGAAGTTGTAGGAGAAGTCCCACTCTTCCGACAGGTATTTGCACAGCAGACGGCCGGCGTTGATGTGCAGCGCTTCGGACATTTCACTGCGGTGGTCGGAAATGTTCGGCAGCACGCAGATGCCACTGGTGAAGATCGGTTCGAAGACGAAGGAGTGGCCGCTCTTGCTGTCGTGCTCGTCCATCGGCTTGGTGTCGAACGTCTTGTTCATGTACGAATGCTGCTGGGCCAGGCCGAATTCCGAGGCCATGCCCGAGCCGGTACCGCCGCCGGCACTGAAGATCGAGAAATACAGGCGCGACTGGTTGGCCTTGATACCGCAGCTGTCGATCAGGTAAGAGTGAATCATTTTCCAGTCAGGGCTGGAAAAACGCTGGGTGTCCTTGTTCAGGATGATCTTTGCCAGGTACTGGCCGAGGATCGGCGCGTTACCGGCGCCACCGGCGTGGACTTCCGACAAGTCCATGATTTTCATCTTGCTGTAGTCGCGCAGGAATCCGCTTTTTTCGCCCTTGCGCGAGAAGCGGATGCGTCCGGCGATGTCCTTGTCCAGGTCACCGAGCATCACCAGCGGTTCGACCAGAAACACCGGCTTGGTGTTCTTGTTCTGGCCCAGGCGCAGGTTGTTGCGGATCCACTGGGCCGGGCTGTAGCCCTTTTCGGCAAAGCGCTTGTCCGGCGACAGGCGATCTTCGTTGTTGAATTCGTTGAGGTAGAACTTGCGGGCGTTGTACACCAACTCCGCCACGTCCAGCGCAATGTTCGAGCCGCAACGGCCCAGGCCGATCAGGCACACCGACGGGAATTCCTGATCGTTGTGCTGTTCGCTGTCGCCTTCCAGGTGCGGTGCGCGCGGGAACACCATGTCGCGCAGGCCGTCGAGGTTATCGAGGATGCGGTCGGTGTTGGTTTCGGTGAAGTACAGGTATTGCTGGGTCGCCAACGGGCGCGATTGAATCAACGGCTTCGGTGATGACGGGCTGTTGGCCGCGGGGCTCAACGTCAGATCGGTTACTGCAGTGGCCGGGTTGTTTTTAGAAGTCATTGTTCGCCATCTACCTGGGCTGATTGGTTGGCCGACTCACTGTCGTCGAACCGTCACGGAATACAATCGCGTCTTTTTTCAGCGCGTACTTGGACCATGCCTTGGTCTTTTGCCTGAGCATTGCTCGGAGTGAATCCTTTCCTAAGTCATGATGGATCGGCCAATATTTGGCGATCTTTAATCAAAAGGAGGCTAAATGATGTCAACGCTACCTTCGTTGGGGTTTGCCGGGATCGGCCTGATGGGGTTGCCGATGTGCCAGCGCCTGCTGGCCGCGGGTTATCCGCTGGTGGTATGGAATCGCAACCCGGACAAGTGCAAGCCGCTGGTGGAAGCTGGCGCACGCCAGGTCGCCAGCCCGGCCGAACTGTGCCAGCACGCTGACGTGGTGATGTTGTGCCTGGCGGATACGGCTGTCGTGCGCGAGGTAGTGTTCGGCCCGGCGGGCATTGTCGAGGGGGCAAAAAAAGGCCAGCTGCTGGTGGATTTTTCCAGTCTGGAGCCCAACGCCACGCGAGAAATGGCCGCCGAACTCGCCGGTAAAACCGGCATGGGCTGGCTCGACACGCCGGTGTCCGGCGGTGTGATTGGGGCGCAAGCCGGGAGCCTGGCGATCATGGTGGGTGGTGATGTGCAGGATCTGCAGCGCGTCCGGCCTGTGCTGTTGAACCTGGGGCAACGTGTGACGCACATGGGCGGCGTCGGGGCAGGGCAGGTGACCAAGGCGTGCAACCAGATGATCGTCGCCTGCAATGCCTTGGTGATTGCCGAAGTGGTCGCTTTGGCGGAACGTTCCGGGGTTGATGCCAGCCTGATCGCCGAAGCTCTGGCGGGCGGCTTTGCCGATTCCAAACCCTTGCAGTTCCTGGCCCCGCAGATGGCTGAAAACCGTTTCGAGCCGATCAAGTGGCACGTGCGCACGTTGCTCAAGGATCTGGATGCAGCGGTGAAGTTTTCCCGTGAGCAAGGCTCGGCGACACCGATCAGCGGTCTGGCCGCGCAGTTGATGCGCTTGCATGGGAGTCAGGGTTTCCTTGAAAAGGACCCCTCTACATTAGTGCAGATGTACCGTGAGCCAGACTCAGCGTCGTGACGGTATAGGCATGCTTGCGCTGGTTGATTTCGTTCAGTACCGGAAGCAACTCGGCCAGCGGCACCGGCCGACTGAGCAAATAGCCCTGAACGAAATCACAGCCATGGTCTTCCAGGAACTGGTATTGCTCGAAGGTTTCGACCCCTTCGGTGACCACTTGCAGTTGCAGGGTATGGGCCATGACGATAATCGCCTGGACAATCTCCATGTCCTGGGTGGCCTTGGGGATGTCCTGGATGAACGAGCGGTCGATTTTCAGCGTGTTGAGCGGCAGGCGCTTGAGGTAGGCCAGGGATGAATAGCCGGTGCCGAAGTCATCGATCGACAGCGACACGCCGAGGGCGCGAATCTGTCGCAGCAACACCAGTGTGTTGGCGATATTGCCCATCAGGGCGTTTTCCGTGACTTCCAGTTCCAGCCGATGGGGCGCCACACCGGCGGCCCGCAATGCGTACTCGATTTCATCGGCCAGTTCTTCGCGCGCGAGGTTCAGGGGTGAGCAATTCACGGCGATCTTGAGTTCTTCACAGCCCTGGCGCGACAACTCGCCCAGATCCTCGCAGGCCTTGCGCAGCACCCAATTGTCCAGTTCGGCGATCAGGCCGTTGGCCTCGGCGATGGCGATGAAACGATCCGGTACGAGGAAACCGTGGACCGGGTGCTGCCAGCGGATCAATGCTTCGAGTTTGCTGACCTGGCCGGTCTTGAGGTCATAGATCGGCTGGTAGTAGAGCATCAGGCCGGTGTCTTCACGCAGGGCATGGCGCAACTCTTCTTCCAGTTGCAGCTCAAGTGTGGCGCGGGTTTTCAGGTTGGCACTGAAAAAGTTCAGGCCGTTGCGGCCGCTGCCCTTGGACTGATACAGCGCCAGGTCGGCGTTCTTCAACAGCTCCTCACACGTCTTGCCGTCTTCCGGAAACAGGCTGATGCCGATGCTGGTGGTCATGACCATGCGCCGGCCAGCCAGCTCGATGGGCTCTTTCATTTTCAGCATGATGCGTTGGGCCATCTGTCGCGCTTCGTCACGATCATTCAGATCGATGAGCAGGCAGAACTCGTCACCGCCGAAGCGTGCGACCACATCCTCATGACTGCGAATCGAGCTCTTGATGTGCCCGGCAAGCACTTTGAGCAGTTCATCGCCGGCATCGTGGCCAAGGCTGTCGTTGATCCGCTTGAAATGGTCGATGTCCAGGAACAGCACCGCCAGCATCCCGCCTTCGTTGGTTTTCTCGATGAGCTTTTCGGCGAAGATCTGGTTGAATCCGCGGCGGTTGATCAGGTTGGTCAGCGGGTCATAGTGCGCCACCTGTTGCAGCGACATGCGCGCCTGGTCCAGTTGGCTGAGCAGGGAGTTGACCCGTTGCAGGTCATGGTCCTTGTGTTGCAGTTTCTTGTCCGCCAGCGCCGCGCTGATGCTGCTGCCGATAATCAGCAGGGTCATGACCGTCACGGTCAGCGCCAGTTGCAGGTGACTGTGCTCGCCGGTCTGCGTTGGCAGACTGCCGCTGGGCAGCACCAGGTTGAAGGCGGCCATGGCAGTGAGGTGCATGCTGAGGATGCCCGCGCCGAGCAACAGGCTGGCGCAGTATTTGAAGAGCTGATGCAGCATCCCGGCGCCGTCGCGCAGATACCGTGCCAGCAACAAGGCTGCCAGCGCGGCACCGATCGCAATCGCGATGGAAAGGGCAAACAGGCCCGGATGGTAATAGACCGAGGCATTGGAGTGCATGGCTGTCATGCCCACGTAATGCATGGTTGCGATACCCAGGCCGACCCCGATCGATGCCTTGAAGCACTGTTGCAGACTCAAGTCCGGGAGACTGAGGGTATGCATTGCCAGCCACGCGGCGAGCAGTGCGATGGTCAGCGAGAACACCGTGACAGGCAATTGGTAGTGAAGATCGATGGGTGCCTGGAAGGCCAGCATCCCGACAAAGTGCATGGCCCAGATTCCACCCGCCAGGCACGCGCTACCCACCCAGCGCCAGAGCGTCTGGGACGCGGATTTTTCCGCATGAGCAACCCGTTCGGCCATGTCCAGTGTCGCGAAACAGCCGACGCAGGCGACCAGATAAGCCAGCAGCACCAGAAACGGGTCATGTGTGCAATCGAGTATGACCTGTCCACTCTCTGGTAGCTCGGTAATGAAATGCAGACCAAGCCACTCCATAGCATGCCCCATCGTTATCCCTCAGGCCGACGCAAGGAGCGCCAACGAATGTCTTGGAGTATAGAGGGCATGGATGGAGCGCAAGCGGTAGTGGCACATTGGCGCCAATGATTTTGACATTAGCCTAATAGCGATTAGTGCTATTACTCAGGCGATTTGCTTCTGAGGCGTCTCGAACGCAGGTTGCAGTGCCGGCAAGCCGAAAGCGGCACGGGCCGCATCGCAATCGGGATTGGCCAGGCCATCTTCCCAGGAAGCCTCGAACTCCCGGCAGGTGCTGGAGCGTTTTTCATAAATCGAGCACTGCACCGTACTGCCGACATCTCCCACCAGGCTGGTGCAGCGCACGGGTTTGCAGCCGGTGCCGATCATCGCGACCCGGCTGGGGCTGATCGGCTCGACAAGCTCATCGGGTACCGTCCCTCCGGACGAGGCGCATTCACCCCAGAAAAATGACACGCGAAAATGAGAACAGCAGGCACCGCAATTCAGACACGGACTGGCTTCGGACATGGGCGATTATCGTAAGGAGGAGTGGAAACGCAGGGGGGGAGCAAGGGCGCTATTCTAGGCTTCGCCAACGGCTTGGGAAGGGGGGGCGAAAGGTATTTTTCATCGACCTGACGGACTGCGAAATATCCGTCATTAGAACGCTTTGCCCCTGTGGGAGCGGGCTTGCTCGCGAAAGCGTCGGGTCAGTCAATGTAATGGGTGAATGACACACCGCATTCGCGAGCAAGTCGAATCGTCGCACCGCCGCTCCCACAGGGTGTGCACCATGGGCAGGTATCAGCCTGGCGAATAATGAAAGACAGTCGTGCCTGGCCTGTCTAGATTGCAAAGTCCGGGGGCAGTGACGCCCCAATAACAATAAAAGAGACGGACCCATGCAGAACTCGACCCAAGCGGCCAATGCCTGGCGCATCCTGTTCCTGTTGTTCCTGGCCAACCTGTTCAATTTTTTCGACCGCACCATCCCGGCCATCATCATCGAGCCCATTCGCATGGAATGGCACCTCAGTGACTTCCAGTTGGGGATCATCGGTACCGCGTTCACTATCGTCTACGCCATTGCCGGCTTGCCTTTGGGGCGCATGGCCGATACCGGTTCGCGCAGCAAACTGATGGGGTGGGGGCTGGCGGTCTGGAGCGGGCTGACCGCCGTCAACGGCATGGTGGGCAGTTTCTGGAGCTTCCTGATCGTGCGCATGGGTATCGGCATCGGCGAGGCCAGCTACGCGCCGGCCGCCAACTCGCTGATCGGCGACCTGTTTCCGGCGCACCGTCGGGCGCGGGCCATGGGCATCTTCATGCTCGGCTTGCCCTTGGGGCTGTTGCTGGCGTTCTTCACCATCGGCGCGATGGTCAAGGCCTTCGATAGCTGGCGCGCGCCGTTCTTTATCGCGGCGGTACCCGGGCTGATCCTCGCGATCTTCATGTTTTTCATCAAGGAGCCGAAACGCGGCGCCGCCGAGAGCGTCCAGGTGTCGCAGGAACACATCGACCGGCCGATCCGCCGGGTGTTGGCTGTACCGACCTTCCTGTGGTTGGTGATGGCGGGCCTGTGTTTCAACTTCGCCACCTATGCCTGCAACTCCTTCCTGGTGCCGATGTTGCAACGCTACTTCCTCATGCCGTTGCAGGATGCCGCGGTCGCCACCGGGATTATTGTCGGCGTGACCGGGCTGGTCGGCCTGACCCTCGGTGGCTGGATCGCGGACAAGATTCACCAGCGGATCGCCAACGGGCGGCTGTTGTTTGCTGCCTTCAGTCTGGTGATCTCGACGGTCTGCACCGCATGGGCACTGCATTCCGGGCGCATCGAGATCGGTGTGTTTGTTGCGGTGTTTAGCCTGGGTTGGTTGTTCGCCTACAACTTCTACACCTGCGTGTACACGGCGATTCAGGACGTGGTCGAGCCGCGCTTGCGGGCGACGGCGATGGCGCTGTTCTTTGCCGGGCTGTACCTGTTGGGCGGTGGCCTGGGGCCGGTGGTGGTCGGGGCTTTGTCCGATCACTTCGCCCACACGGCGATGCTCGCGGCGGGTGCCGAGCAGATGACTGAGGCGTTTAAAGCGGTCGGCCTGCACGATGCGATGTACCTGATTCCGGTGGCGCTGTTGTTCACCGTGGTGTTTCTGTTCCTGGCTTCGCGGTGTTTCGTGCGCGATGCCAAGCGGATGAAGGAAGGGTTGGTGGCGGTGGTTGAGCCTGAAGGTTCTGCGGTGACTGCTTAACCGCCTTCGCGAGCAAGCCCGCTCCCACAGTGGTTAGTGTTGTTCACAGGTTATGTGGTCAACACTAAACCTGTGGGAGCGGGCTTGCTCGCGAAGAGGCCATCAGCAGCACAACTGAAATTGAATTAAACAAAAAGGCCCGCATCACTGCGGGCCTTCTTTTTAGCAGGGTAGAGCAGGGGACTTAACCCGCCACCAACACCCGAATCGCTTCCAGTCGCAGCGCAGCCTTGTCGAGCATGGCCAGGCCTTGTTCGCGTTGTTTGCGCAGGGCTACCAGTTCGCTGTCGCGCACGGTCGGGTTGACCGCTTGCAACGCGGTCAGGCGCGCCAGTTCTTCATCGGTATCGGCGGCCAGGCGACGCTGCGCCTCGGCGACACGTTCAGTGTGGCGCGGCAGGATCTTCGCTTCACCGGCGTTGATCCGCGGCGTCAACTGGTCACGCTGGGCCTGGATAAACTTGTTGGCGCTGGCACGCGGCACGCTTTCGAGTTGGTCGTTCAAGGTTTCGAACGACACGCGGGTCGACAGGTCGTTGCCGTTGGTGTCGAGCAGGCAGCGCAAGGCGGCCGGTGGCAGGTAGCGGCCCAGTTGCAGTGAGCGTGGGGCAACCACTTCGCTGACATACAGCAGTTCCAGCAACACGGTGCCCGGCTTCAGCGCCTTGTTCTTGATCAGCGCCACGGCGGTGTTGCCCATGGAACCGGACAACACCAGGTCCATGCCGCCCTGCACCATCGGGTGCTCCCAGGTGATGAACTGCATGTCTTCGCGAGACAGCGCCTGGTTACGGTCGTAGGTGATGGTCACGCCTTCGTCGTCGCCCAGGGGGAAGCTGGCGTCGAGCATTTTTTCGCTCGGCTTGAGGATCAGCGCATTTTCCGAATGGTCTTCGCTGTCGATGCCGAAGGCATCGAACAGGGTTTCCATGTAGATCGGCAGCGCGAACTGATCGTCTTGCTCAAGGATATCTTCCACCAGCGCATCGCCTTCGCCCGCGCCGCCGGAGTTCAGCTCCAGCAGACGGTCGCGACCGGTGTGCAGCTCGGCTTCCAGGCGTTCACGCTCGGTGCGGGCTTCGTCGATCAACGCTTGCCACTCGCCGTCGTCGGCTTCTTCGAGCAGCGGCAGCAGGCGCGGGCCGAACTGGTGCTGCAAGGCGTTGCCGGTCGGGCAGGTGTTGAGGAAGGCGTTCAGTGCTTCGTGGTACCACTGGAACAGGCGCTCTTGCGGGCTGGTTTCCAGATACGGCACGTGCACTTCGATGATGTGCTTCTGACCGATCCGGTCCAGTCGACCGATACGTTGTTCCAGCAGGTCCGGGTGGGACGGCAGGTCGAACAGCACCAGGTGATGGGAGAACTGGAAGTTGCGACCTTCACTGCCGATTTCCGAACAGATCAGTACCTGCGCGCCAAACTCTTCGTCGGCGAAATAGGCGGCGGCACGGTCGCGCTCGAGGATGTTCATGCCCTCATGGAACACCGTGGCCGGGATGCCGGAACGCACGCGCAGGGCGTCTTCCAGGTCCATGGCGGTTTCGGCGTGGGCGCAGATCACCAGCACCTTGGTGCGCTTGAGCATCTTCAGCTGGTCGATCAGCCATTCGACGCGCGGGTCGAATTTCCACCAGCGTTCTTCTTCGCTGGCGTCCGGTTGGGCCTGGAAGCTGACTTCCGGGTACAGCTCGGCATGATCGCCCAGCGGCAGTTCGAGGTATTCGTCCGGGCACGGCAGCGGATACGGGTGCAGCTTGCGCTCCGGGAAACCCTGCACGGCGGCGCGGGTGTTGCGGAACAGCACGCGGCCGGTCCCGTGGCGGTCGAGCAGTTCGCGCACCAGGCGCGCGCTGGCTTCGGTGTCGCCATCGTTGACGGCGGCCAGCAGGGCTTCGCCTTCGTTGCCGAGGAAACCGTGGATGGTCTTGTGGGCTTGCGGCGACAGGCGACCCTGGTCCAGCAACTCCTGAACGGCTTCGGCCACCGGGCGATAGTTTTCGCTCTCGGCGCGGAAGGCTTGCAGGTCATGGAAGCGGTTCGGGTCGAGCAGGCGCAGACGGGCGAAGTGACTGTCCTGGCCCAGTTGTTCCGGGGTGGCGGTCAACAGCAGCACGCCGGGAATGGTTTCGGCGAGTTGCTCGACCAGCGAGTATTCAGGGCTGACCTGATCTTCGTGCCACACCAGGTGGTGAGCCTCGTCGACCACCAGCAAGTCCCAGCCCGCCGCGAACAGCGCGTCCTGGGCTTTCTCGTCGTCCACCAGCCACTCGAGCGCGACCAGCGCGAGCTGGGTGTCTTCGAAGGGGTTGCTGGCATCGCTTTCGATGAAGCGCTCTTCGTCGAACAGCGCGACCTGCAGGTTGAAGCGGCGGCGCATCTCGACCAGCCACTGGTGTTGCAGGTTCTCCGGAACCAGGATCAGCACGCGGCTGGCGCGGCCCGAGAGCAATTGGCGATGGATCACCAGGCCGGCTTCGATGGTCTTGCCCAGGCCCACTTCGTCCGCCAGCAGAACTCGCGGTGCGATACGGTCGGCGACTTCACGGGCAATGTGCAACTGGTGCGCGATCGGTTGCGCACGCACGCCACCCAGGCCCCACAACGAGGACTGCAACTGGCGGCTGGTGTGTTCCAGTGTGTGATAACGCAGGGAGAACCAGGGCAGTGGATCGATTTGGCCGGCGAACAGACGGTCGCTGGCCAGGCGGAACTGGATGAAGTTCGACAGTTGGGTTTCCGGCAGGGTGACCACTTCGTTCTGCGCGTTGAGGCCGTGGTAAACCAGCAGGCCATCAATGTCGTCGACTTCGCGGACGGTCAGTTTCCAGCCTTCGAAATGAGTGATGGAGTCACCCGGCGAAAACCGCACGCGAGTAAGGGGCGCATTCCGTAGCGCGTACTGGCGAGTGTCGCCAGTGGCCGGGTAGAGCACGGTCAACAAGCGGCCGTCCTGTGCCAGAACGGTGCCTAAACCCAGCTCGGCTTCGCTGTCACTGATCCAGCGTTGCCCCGGTTGATACTGCTGCGCCATGCTGCCTGACTCCCACCTTGAAAAAGCGGGCTATCTTAACGGAATGAGGGCTTCAGGGCCAAAGGACTCTCAGAAAAACTCACAGTCTTACGTTAGCCCACCTATTCATGAAGTGCCGCCCGGTGCACTAATGAGTGCCAATTGGGTCACAGTTTGCGACCGATGGCTCAAGTCGCCATCCCCGCAGCCGACAGACTGCTGACAGGAGACCGAAAACCATGCTGCCACCGATGCTCCCCCTGAGTGCCGTGCCGATTACTTCGCAAACCGACCCGATCCGCCAGCGTCCGGATATTCCACCGGTGGTGCCGGTGCAGGAAAGCTCCAGTGAAAGCACCATTGACCTGCAAAAACGCAATCCTGAAGAGGACGGCCTGGTGCTGCGCGAGGAACAGCGCCGCAGACAGGAGCAGGAGCGCCGTCGCCGCGAAGCCGACAATGATCCCGAGGCGCACCTCGCGATTCCAGGCGATGAACTCAATGCCGACAACACCGTGCCGGTAGCGCCGCTGATGGAAGATCAACCACGGCAGGGGCTGTGGGTCGATATCGAGATTTGAGCGCAGGCTGGTCAGCGCGGCCATCAGGACGCATTATTGGCGCAGGGTCGCCGAACGCTACGGTGGCTGAAATTCATTTCAAGCGATGCACTGACCGCCATGAGCCAAGATGACAAACTGATTGACCTCAATGCTGAGCGCGCCAAGCGTGTTCATGACCTCAATGACAAACGGCTCAATGAAGTTCGCCAGGCGTTCGAGCAGGCCATGCCGCTGGGCAAGCCAAAGAAAAAGCCGAAAAACAAACCGAAAAAGCGCTGAAATCCCCCCGCATTCCTTGATGCGGGTCAAACTTTTCCCCTCCTCTTGCCCAGTCTCGGGCGACATTGATCCCGGTCAATATTTTCTCCTGCCCGTTTGGTTAACTTAGCCCTATCGCAACAGGGCAAGTACAGGAGACGCGTCATGTTTTTCGACAACGTGGTGATCGCCGGAGTGCTGACTGTCAGCCTCATGTTTGTATTTTTTGCAGGATTCGGACTTTTTATCTGGAAGGATTCGCACAAGCGCAAATAACCGTAGTTCTTTCTGGATGTAATGAGCACGCAAGGCATTTTGGGCAACTTCGGTTGCCCTTTTTTTGCCTGCGAAAAATTATTGGAGTGCATAAAGCCACTGTGGGAGCGGGCTTGCTCGCGAAGGCGGTGGATCAGTCAACATCTTCGTTGAATGTGAAGCCGCCTTCGCGAGCAAGCCCGCTCCCACATTGATTGTGTAATGTCGGAAGTAGGCCGTAATAAAAAAGGCGCGATCCTTGCGGAGCGCGCCTTTTTCTTTTGGCTGCTTATCAGCTGCCAAGTGCCTTCGAAGCGAGCCAGAACAACCCGGCCGACAGGGCCACCGTGGCAGGCAGGGTCAATACCCACGCCAGCAGGATGGTTTTGACGGTGCCACCTTGCAGGCCGCTCTTGTTGGCGACCATGGTGCCCGCCACGCCAGAGGACAGCACGTGGGTGGTGGAAACCGGCAGGCTGAAGATGTTCGCCATGCCGATCAGGCTGGCCGTGGTGATCTGCGCCGACATGCCTTGGGAGTAGGTCATGCCTTGCTTGCCTATCTTCTCGCCAATGGTCAGGACCACGCGTTTCCAGCCGACCATGGTGCCCAGGCCCAAGGCCAGTGCAACCGCCAGAATGACCCAGAACGGGGCGTACTCGGTGGTGGTGGTCAGGTCTTTGCGCAGCTTGTCCAGGTCAGCCTTTTCACGGGCTCCGAGAGTCGGCAGCTTGCTGACCTTCTTCGCGGTGTCGTCCAGGCAGAGCAGGTAGCGACGGACTTCGATGCGGCTTTCCGCCGACAACGAGTGGTAGTCCGCTACACCCTTGAGGGTGCCGAGCAGGGCGGTGATGGTCGGTTCGGTCTGTTGCGGGTTGCAACGGAACTTCTCCGGCAGATCGCCTTCCACACTCTTGCCCAGGGCCAGGAACTCGCCCAGGGTTTCGGAGTTGCGCTGGTAGAACTGGCTCAGGTGCAGCGTGGCATCGCGGGTGCGCTCGATCTGATAGGTCGTGCTGTTCAGGTCGAGGACGAACTGCGCCGGCACGATACCGATCAGGACCAGCATGATCAGGCCGATACCTTTCTGGCCATCGTTGGAACCGTGCACGAAACTCACGGCCATGGCCGAGATCACCAGTACCAGGCGATTCCAGAACGGCGGGTGCTTCTTGTCGTCGATCTTGCGGCGCTGTTCCGGTGTCTTGTGCATCTTCGACAGCGGACGCCACCATTTAAGGCCGATCAGGATCAGCGCGGCGATCAGGAAACCGGCCATTGGCGAGAACACCAGCGACATGCCGATATCGATCGCCTTCTGCCAGTTCACGCCATCGGCCAACGGTATTTCGTTGATCAAGGCGTTCGCCAGGCCCACGCCGAGGATCGAACCGATCAGCGTATGGGAGCTGGAGGCGGGGATACCGAAGTACCAGGTGCCCAGGTTCCAGGTGATGGCTGCGGCGAGCAACGAGAACACCATCGCCAGGCCATGGCCGGTGTTCACATTGATCAGCAGCTCTACCGGCAGCAGGTGGACAATGGCATAGGCCACGCCGACCCCGCCCAGCAGCACGCCGAGGAAGTTGAACACACCGGAGAAGAACACCGCCAGGTGAGGCGGCATGGCTTTGGTGTAGATAACGGTGGCCACCGCGTTAGCGGTGTCATGAAAGCCGTTGATGAACTCGAAGGCGAGGACAAAGGCCAGGGCGAGCAAGAGGCTCACAAGCACCCAAGCATCCAGTCCGCTGAATAAATCGATCATGAAGGTTTTCTGACCCGGTCATAAGGGGGCGCGATTATGCCAGAAAAGAGTGTCAATCAATGCACTAGCTGCTCGTCGGTAACATTCTTCAATGATTTTTTTCGCCGCAACACCCAAAACCCAAGGGTTTTGCTGTGTTTTTTAAGTCATTGATTTTATTTGAAAAGATTGCCGCCGCAAGAGATTCGCGCCTCAGGGGGATGGGCTTGAAAGCGTGTGCGAAAAATCTGAGAAATAGGTCAGATATCAAAAATCTGCCAGATTCGATGACGGTGATGGCCGCTGCCCGCTGGTAGCGGGCGCGCAAGGCAAGATCGATACATCCCGCTTTTAACGGGCGCAGAGGCAGGCCTTTATAAGGAACAGACCGAAGCAGTCACGGCTCTTCGGCTTTGAGTTCCTTTTCCATTTTTTGAAGTTCCTGCTGGAAAACCTGATCCTGAACGGTGGCGCGTTTACGCCAGGGTTTGCGTTCCGGTTCGGGTTGAGCGGCGTAAGTGGTGACTTCTCCGCCGTAAACTTCCTTGTAACGTTGTTCCTGGCGCTCTAGTTCCGCGCGCAGTTCGTCTTTCGTCACAGTGCTACCTGATTGAGTTGAGATAAATTCTGGTGAAAACGCGCTGCATCAAATCGATTGATCACGTTTGTCGAAGGGGCGACGCCCGCGAAGGCAGCGTTTTGACAACGACGTGATCAATACTTCCATGTCACAGGCGGCCACGGCACCAGAGATAAACAGCTGACGTAGCTTCAGTTTCCTGTTTCAGCAAGCGCATCGGCAAGGCTGGGCAATGCGGATCTGGCGCTTGCAACGGGTAACGCAGATGGGACATCGCGTTGCCGGGCAGCGGGTCCGGAAAGTAAAAAACCGAAGCGCTACTGAATTGTATTATAGCGGCCGATTTGAAGAACACTATCTCCAAAGTGTTAAAAGTGGATCTTGGTGTGTGACCGTTTTGTTGCGCGAAACTTTACGATCAACTAGATCGTCGACTGATAGCGCATTGCTTCGATGCCTTTCTGACGCCATTAAGTCGCACAAGTTACGGTATTTAGAATGCACCATTAAGACCTGTGTCGAGTCGATGTAATCATGAGTTCGTGAGTCAGTGAAAAGCCGGATGTCGGCGGATCGGGTGATTGATACGATGGGTTGCGATTATCGGCCGAGCGTTCGATAATCGCCCAGTGTTGGCCCGTTGGGCTTGAGCGCCAGGCGCTAGCCCTTTGTAATAGTCGCTGATCCGAGTGGGTAAAAGGACCTTGTATGAACGATCAACTGCGCAATTCCTTCGCTTCAGTGGCTCCACCCATCGTTGCTTCACCAGCCAAACGGATCCAGGCACTGACCGGTGACCCGGATTTCATGACGTCCCTGGCCCGTGGCCTGGCCGTGGTGCAAGCGTTCCAGGAGCGCAAACGGCACCTGACCATCGCCCAGATCAGCCACCGCACGGAAATTCCCCGCGCCGCCGTGCGCCGCTGCCTGCATACCCTTATCAAACTCGGCTACGCCACCACCGACGGCCGCACCTATTCGTTGCTGCCCAAAGTGCTGACCCTCGGCCATGCCTATGTGTCATCGACGCCGCTGGCGGTTTCCGCCCAGCCTTACCTGGACCGCATGAGTGAACAACTGCACGAGGCCTGCAACATGGCCACGCTGGAAGGCGATGACATTCTCTACATCGCCCGCTCCGCGACCACGCAGCGGCTGATTTCGGTGGACCTGTCGGTGGGTGGGCGCTTGCCGGCCTACTGCACGTCGATGGGGCGGATCCTGCTGGCCGCGCTGGATGACACGTCACTGGGCGAATACCTCGATCACGCCGAATTGCAGGCCAAGACCAGCCGTACGATTCACACCCCCGAGGCATTGCTCGAATGCCTGCAAGAGGTGCGACAGCAAGGCTGGTGCATCGTCGACCAGGAACTCGAGCAAGGGCTGCGTTCGATTGCGGTCCCGGTGTACGACGCTTCCGGGCAGGTGGTTGCGGCCCTCAATGTCAGTACTCACGCCGGACGAGTTAGCCGCAATGAGCTGGAGCAGCGTTTTCTGCCCGGCCTACTGAGTGCCAGCCGCGACCTGAGTACCCAGCTGTTTACTTAAGGTGTTCGATAAACGCACGGAGTTACGCTCGGCGAATTGACGCTGTTTCCTCTGGATCATTAATGTCGCGACTGCGTCAGCCCCGGTTGGCCCCTTTTCGACTGTGATCCATGGAATAAAAATAATGAACCAGCCCCAGTCTGCTGTAGGCAACTGCCTCGACGTGCAGTCCTTCATCAATGCCCAACCCATTTCGCGCTACCAGTGGCGGGTGGTGATCCTGTGTTTCCTGATTGTCTTCCTCGATGGCCTCGATACCGCGGCCATGGGGTTCATCGCTCCGGCCCTGTCCCAGGACTGGGGTATCGATCGCGCCAGTCTCGGCCCGGTGATGAGTGCGGCTCTGATCGGCATGGTCTTCGGCGCGCTCGGTTCGGGGCCTTTGGCTGACCGTTTCGGACGCAAAGTCGTACTGGTCGGCGCGGTGCTGTTGTTCGGCGCCTTCAGCCTGGCCTCGGCCTACAGCAGCAATGTTGACCAGTTGCTGGTATTGCGCTTCCTGACCGGCCTGGGTTTGGGCGCCGGCATGCCGAATGCCACGACCCTGCTGTCGGAATACACCCCCGAGCGCAAAAAGTCCCTGCTGGTGACCAGCATGTTCTGCGGCTTCAACCTCGGCATGGCCGGTGGTGGATTTATCTCGGCCAAGCTCATTCCGGCCTTTGGCTGGCACAGCCTGCTGCTGATCGGCGGGATTCTGCCGCTGATCCTCGCCGTCGTCTTGCTGCTCTGGCTGCCGGAGTCGGCGCGTTACCTGGTGGTGCGCAACCGCGGTACGGACAAAGTGCGCAAGGCACTGGCGCCGATTGACCCGACGGTGGTGGCCCAGGCCTCCAGCTTCAGCGTGCCGGAACAGAAAACCGTGAAGGCGCGCAATGTGTTCGCGGTGATTTTCTCCGGCACCTATAGCACCGGCACCTTGCTGCTGTGGCTGACCTACTTCATGGGCCTGGTGATCGTTTACCTGCTGACCAGCTGGCTGCCGACGCTGATGCGTGACAGTGGCGCGAGCATGGAGCAGGCCGCCTTCATCGGCGCGCTATTCCAGTTCGGCGGTGTGTTGAGTGCGGTGGGTGTGGGCTGGGCGATGGACCGGTTCAATCCGCACAAGGTCATCGGCACTTTCTACCTGCTGGCCGGGGTGTTTGCCTACGCGGTAGGGCAGAGCCTGGGCAACATCACAATCCTGGCGACCCTGGTGCTGGTGGCCGGGATGTGCGTCAACGGTGCGCAATCGGCGATGCCGTCATTGGCTGCGCGATTCTATCCGACTCAAGGGCGGGCCACCGGGGTGTCGTGGATGCTCGGGATCGGCCGTTTCGGCGCCATTCTCGGGGCGTGGATGGGCGCGACGCTGCTGGGGTTGGGCTGGAACTTCGAGCAGGTGCTGACGGCGCTGGTGATTCCGGCGGCGCTGGCGACCACGGCCGTGGTGATCAAGGGCATGGTCAGTCATGCGGATGCGACCTGACAGTCTGGCTCAGCATCTTTAGTGGCTTTGATGGCCTCTTCGCGGGCAAGCCCGCTCCCACAGGTTTATTGAGTGCTCCCGGGATTTGTGCCTGGTCATGATTCCCTGTAGGAGCTGGCTTGCCAGCGAAGGCGGTGTGTCAGGCGAAGTAAATGTTGGCTGTGTCCGGCCTCTTCGCGGGCAAGCCCGCGCCCACAGGGATACGCGATCAACTGTGGGAGCGGGCTTGCCCGCGAAGCTTTTGGGGATAGGTAGCCAGACAACAATGTGTTCGATAAACGAACACTCAGTCGATTATCGGATTGTTTGGTGTATGCCCGAGGCTTAATCTTCAGTCATTCCGGCGCTGCGCATCGGCGCCTTCTTCCACTGTCGGTTAACAATAAACGGGAGCCTGCCCCATGGCTGAAATCCTTTCGCTGCACGACGCGGTGAAGCAATTCGTAAATGACGGCGATACGGTCGCGCTCGAAGGCTTTACCCATCTGATCCCGACGGCGGCGGGTCACGAAATCATTCGTCAGGGCAAGAAAGATCTGACCCTGGTGCGGATGACCCCTGACTTGATCTACGACCAGTTGATCGGCGCCGGTTGTGCTCGCAAACTGATTTTCTCCTGGGGTGGTAACCCTGGCGTAGGTTCACTGCACCGTCTGCGTGACGCCGTTGAGAAGCAGTGGCCGCACCCGCTGGAAATCGAAGAACACAGCCACGCCGACCTGGCCAATGCCTACGTCGCCGGTGCTTCCGGCCTGCCGTTCGCGGTGCTGCGTGCCTACGCCGGTTCCGACTTGCCGAAGGTCAACCCGCTGATCAAATCGGTTACCTGCCCGTTCACTGGCGAAGTGCTGGCCGCTGTGCCTTCGGTGCGCCCGGACATTACCGTGATCCACGCACAAAAAGCCGACCGCAAGGGCAACGTATTGCTCTGGGGCATCCTCGGCGTGCAGAAAGAAGCCGCGCTGGCCGCCAAGCGCTGCATCGTCACCGTTGAGGAAATCGTCGACGACCTCAATGCACCGATGAACTCCTGTGTATTGCCAACCTGGGCCTTGAGCGCGGTTTGCCACGTACCTGGCGGCGCGCATCCGTCCTACGCCCACGGTTACAACGAGCGCGACAACCGTTTCTACCAAGCCTGGGACCCGATTGCCCGCGACCGTGAAACTTTCACCGCGTGGATCAACGAATACATCCATGGCAGCGCTGACTTCAGCGAGTTCCAGGCCAAACTGGCCGCCGCTTCGGAGGCGAAGTAATGACTTACACCACCAATGAAATGATGACCGTCGCCGCTGCCCGTCGCTTGAAGAACGGTTCGGTGTGCTTCGTCGGTATCGGCCTGCCATCGAAAGCGGCCAACCTGGCGCGCCTGACGTCTTCGCCGGACGTGGTCCTGATCTACGAATCGGGTCCGATCGGTGCCAAGCCGAGCGTGCTGCCACTGTCGATCGGTGACGGTGAGTTGGCGGAAACCGCCGACACCGTGGTGCCGACCGGCGAGATTTTCCGCTACTGGCTGCAGGGCGGGCGCATTGACGTCGGCTTCCTCGGCGCTGCGCAGGTCGACCGTTTCGGCAACATCAACACCACCGTGGTCGGCGATTACCACTCGCCGAAAGTCCGCCTGCCGGGTGCCGGTGGCGCGCCGGAGATTGCCGGTTCGGCCAAGAGCGTGCTGATCATCCTCAAGCAGTCGTCGCGTTCGTTCGTCGACAAGCTCGACTTCATTACTTCGGTCGGCCACGGCGAAGGCGGCGATTCGCGCAAGCGTCTGGGCCTGCCGGGTGCAGGTCCAGTCGGCATCATTACCGACCTGTGCATCATGGAACCGGAAGAGGGTACCCACGAGTTCGTGGTCACTGCACTGCACCCGGGCGTGACCCGTGAGCAAGTGGTCGCTGCCACCGGTTGGGCGATTCGCTTTGCCGACCATGTCGAGCAAACCGCCGAGCCGACTGAAGTCGAACTCACCGCACTGCGTGATCTTGAAGCCCGTACCGCTGCCGCCCACGGCCAAGCCCCCGGAGAAGCGTGATGCGTGACGTTTATATCTGCGACGCGATTCGTACGCCCATCGGCCGTTTCGGCGGTGGCTTGTCGACGGTGCGTGCCGACGACCTGGCTGCCGTGCCGATCAAGGCCTTGATGGCGCGCAACCCGTCGGTGGACTGGAACGCCGTGGACGAGGTGTTCCTCGGCTGCGCCAACCAGGCCGGCGAAGACAATCGCAACGTGGCGCGCATGGCGCTGTTGCTGGCAGGCCTGCCGGAAACCATTCCCGGCGTGACTCTCAATCGTCTCTGCGCCTCGGGCATGGATGCGATTGGCACCGCATTCCGCGCAATCGCCAGCGGCGAGATGGAGCTGGCGATTGCCGGCGGCGTCGAGTCGATGTCCCGCGCGCCGTTCGTGATGGGCAAGGCCGACGCGGCGTTCTCGCGCAACATGAAGCTCGAAGACACCACCATCGGCTGGCGCTTCATCAACCCGCTGATGAAAGCCCAGTACGGCGTGGACGCGATGCCGCAGACCGCCGACAACGTGGCCGACGACTACGAGGTCTCCCGCGAAGATCAGGACGCCTTTGCCTTGCGCAGTCAGCAGCGCACCGCCGCCGCGCAAGCCGCCGGGTTCTTCGCCGAAGAAATCGTTGAAGTGCGGATCGCCCACAAGAAGGGTGAAACCGTGGTCAGCCAGGACGAGCATCCTCGCGCCGACACCACCCTGGAAGCCCTGACCAAACTGAAACCGGTCAACGGCCCCGACAAAACCGTCACCGCTGGCAATGCCTCCGGTGTGAATGACGGCGCTGCCGCGTTGATCCTGGCTTCAGCTGAAGCCGTGAAGAAGCACGGCCTGACTGCTCGCGCCAAAGTGCTGGGCATGGCCAGCGCCGGTGTTGCGCCGCGCGTCATGGGCATTGGCCCGGTGCCGGCGGTGCGTAAACTGATCGAACGCCTCGGTGTGGCGGTCAGCGATTTCGACGTGATCGAGCTCAACGAAGCCTTCGCCAGCCAGGGCTTGGCGGTGCTGCGTGAACTGGGGATTGCCGACGACGCAGCCCAGGTCAACCCAAACGGTGGCGCCATTGCCTTGGGCCATCCGTTGGGCATGAGCGGTGCGCGTCTGGTGTTGACCGCGTTGCATCAGCTGGAAAAAACCGGTGGCAAGAAAGGTCTGGCGACCATGTGCGTCGGTGTCGGTCAAGGCCTGGCCCTGGCGATCGAGCGCGTCTGACGCGCTCTGAAGACTTATAAGAACTGAGGAATGCTTCATGACTGACAAGCCTGGTTACCGTCGCCCGCAGGCGGGCACTCAGCCGGAGTACCTGCACCCGACTTATCAATCCACCAATCTGCGCTCGCCGTCCAAGCCGTTGGTGTTTCTGCCCCATTCGTTGTCGGAAATTACCGGCCCGACCGTAGGTGCCGAGCGCATCAATGAGAAGGACAACGACCTGACCGCCCAGCACGAGGGGCAGCCACAGGGTGAGCGCATCATCATTCACGGTCGCGTGCTCGATGAAAACGGTCTGCCGGTACCGGGGATTCTGGTGGAGATCTGGCAGGCCAACGCCGCCGGTCGCTACGCTCATGCCCGTGACCTGCACGACGCGCCGCTGGACCCGAACTTCACCGGCACCGGCCGCACCGTGACCGACGCCGATGGCTGGTATCAGTTCCAGACCATCAAGCCCGGCGCCTATCCGTGGGGCAACCACCACAACGCGTGGCGCCCGGCGCACATCCACTTCTCGTTGTTCGGGCCGAGCATCCTGACGCGCCTGGTGACGCAGATGTATTTCCCGGGCGACCCGCTGCTGGCGTACGACCCGATCTACAACTGCGTGCCCGATACCAGCGCCAAAGAGCGTTTGATCGCCACGTTCGACCTGGAAAAAACCATCCCTTCCTATGCCCTCGGTTATCGCTGGGACATCGTATTGCGCGGCCGTGATGCCACGCCGATGGAGAAATAAGATGACGCTGACTGCGACCACGTCCCACACCGTCGGGCCGTACTACCACATCGGCCTGACCTGGCTGAACCGCGAAAACCTGACTGTCGAACAAACCCTGGGCGAGCGCGTGGCGATCACCGGGCAAGTGGTCGATGGCAACGGTGATGTCGTCAACGACGCCATGCTGGAAGTCTGGCAGGCCAACGCCGCCGGCAAATATGACCACCCGGAGGACGAGCAGGAAAAACCCCTGGACCCGAACTTCGAAGGTTTTGGCCGGGTACCGGTGGATGCCGAAGGGCGTTTCCGTTTCACCACGATCAAGCCAGGCACGGTCGAGGGGCTCAAAGGCACGACCCAGGCGCCGCACCTGGTGGTACTGGTGTTTGCCCGTGGCCTGGTCAAGCACTTGCTGACGCGGATTTACTTTGATGGCGAGCCGGCCAACGTCGATGACCCGCTGCTGGAGTGCGTGCCGGCCGAGCGTCGCGGTACTTTGCTGGCGAAAAAGGATGCGTCGGGTGTTTACCAGTGGAACGTGATTCTGCAGGGCACCGATGCCGAGACGGTGTTCTTCGACTACTAGCAAATCACTGTAGGAGCCGGCTTGCTGGCGATTGCGGTGTGTCAGCGTCTTCAATGTTGAATGACACACCGTAAATCGCCAGCAAGCCGGCTCCTACAGAGCTGATGCATCTGCGGAACGGGACTGTTGCGAAGTGTGTCTAGACTCTCACTGTCCCCATTGAGTGAAAAACAATGACAACTGACACCGCTACACAACCGCTATACACCGGCGAAGAACGCAGCAAGCGGATCTTCGCGATTGTCGGTGCTTCGTCCGGCAACCTGGTTGAATGGTTCGACTTCTACGTCTACGCCTTCTGTGCGATCTATTTCGCCCCGGCCTTTTTTCCGTCCGATAACCCCACGGTGCAGCTGGTCAACACCGCTGGCGTGTTCGCTGCCGGGTTCCTGATGCGGCCGATTGGTGGCTGGATTTTCGGGCGGTTGGCGGACAAGCACGGTCGCAAGAACTCGATGCTGATCTCGATTCTGATGATGTGCTTCGGCTCGTTGCTGATCGCCTGTCTGCCGACCTACAACAGCATCGGGGTCTGGGCACCAATCCTGTTGCTGTTCGCCCGTTTGCTGCAAGGTTTGTCGGTGGGCGGTGAATACGGCACGACCGCGACTTACATGAGCGAAGTGGCGCTCAAGGGCCAGCGCGGGTTCTTCGCTTCGTTCCAGTATGTGACCCTGATTGGCGGCCAGTTGCTCGCAGTGTTACTGGTGGTGATCCTGCAACAGTTCCTCACCGAAGATGACCTGCGTGCCTACGGTTGGCGGATTCCGTTTGTGGTCGGTGCCATGGCGGCGCTGGTTTCGCTGTATCTGCGTCGTTCGCTGAAAGAAACCACCAGCAAGGAAATGCGCGAAAACAAGGACGCCGGCAGCATCAGCGCGCTGTTTCGCGACCATAAAGCCGCATTCATTACCGTACTGGGCTACACCGCCGGTGGTTCGCTGATTTTCTACACCTTCACCACATACATGCAGAAGTACCTGGTGAACACCGCCGGCATGCCGGCCAAGACCGCCAGCTACATCATGACCGGCGCGCTGTTCTTCTATATGTGCATGCAGCCGATCTTCGGCATGCTCGCCGACAAGATTGGCCGGCGTAACTCAATGCTCTGGTTCGGCGCCCTCGGCACGCTGTGCACCGTGCCGATCCTGCTGAGCCTGAAAAGCGTGACAAGTCCATTTCTGGCCTTCGCGCTGATTACCCTGGCCCTTGCGATCGTCAGTTTCTATACCTCGATCAGCGGTCTGGTGAAAGCCGAAATGTTCCCGCCGCAAGTGCGTGCACTGGGTGTCGGCCTGGCGTATGCGGTAGCGAATGCGATCTTCGGTGGTTCGGCGGAGTATGTGGCCTTGAGCCTCAAGGCCGTGGGCATGGAAAACTCCTTCTACTGGTACGTGACGGTGATGATGGCGATAGCGTTCCTGTTCAGCCTGCGTCTGCCGAAACAGGCGAAGTACCTGCATCACGATCTTTGATCTTCACGCGCGGACCGCAGGCCCGCGCCTTCAGGAATTGTTTATGAACCAGCGACCGGGCAATCAATTGTTCGATGCCTATTTCACTGCCCGCGAAATGCGTGAAGTGTTCTGCGATCAGGGCCGGGTCCAGGCCATGCTCGATTTCGAAGCGGCATTGGCCCGGGCCGAAGCGCGGGTCGGGTTGATTCCGTCGAATGCTGTCGCGCCGATTGAAGCAGCTTGCAGCGCCGGGCTTTATGACTTCGCGGCGTTGGCCGAGGCGATTGCCACGGCGGGTAATTCGGCGATTCCGTTGGTCAAGGCACTGGGCAAACAGATCGCTTCGCAGAATGCCGAGGCTGAGCGTTACGTGCATCTGGGCGCGACCAGTCAGGACGTGATGGACAGCGGCCTGGTCCTGCAATTGCGCCGCGCACTGGAACTGATCGAGAGCGATCTGGCGCAATTGGGCCAAACCCTCGCGACGCAGGCTCAACGATATGCGGCGACGCCGCTGGCCGGGCGCACCTGGTTGCAGCATGCAACGCCGGTCACCCTCGGCATGAAAATCGCTGGCTGGCTGGGAGCGGTGACGCGCAGTCGCCAACGCTTGGCCGAACTGAAACCGCGTCTGCTGGTGCTGCAATTTGGCGGTGCATCCGGAACCCTGGCGGCCCTGGGTGAACAGGCCATGCCGATTGCCTGTGCGCTGGCCGAGGAACTGCAACTGACCTTGCCCGATCAGCCGTGGCACACCCAGCGTGATCGGGTGGTGGAGTTTGGCGCCGCACTCGGCCTGATCGCCGGCAGTCTCGGCAAACTCGGCCGCGACATCAGCCTGTTGATGCAAACCGAGGCCGCCGAAGTGTTCGAACCCTCGGCACCGGGCAAGGGTGGTTCCTCGACCATGCCGCACAAGCGCAATCCGGTGGGGGCAGCGGTGCTGATCGGCGCGGCGACGCGTGTACCCGGTCTGCTCTCGACGCTGTTCAGCGCCATGCCTCAGGAACACGAACGCAGCCTCGGCCTGTGGCATGCCGAGTGGGAAACCCTGCCGGAGATTTGCTGTCTGGTGTCGGGCAGCCTGCAGCAAGCGTTGTTGATCGCCAAGGGACTGGAAGTGGATGCCGAGCGCATGGCTCGCAACCTCGATTTGACCCAGGGCCTGGTGCTCGCCGAAGCGGTGAGCATCGTCCTCGCGCAGCGGGTAGGGCGCGATACCGCGCACCATCTGTTGGAGCAATGCTGCAAACGCGCCGTGGCAGAACAGCGTCATCTGCGCGCGGTGCTGGGTGACGAACCGCAAGTGACCGCCGAACTGTCGGCGGCTGAACTCGATCATCTGCTGGACCCCGCCCACTATCTCGGTCAGGCCAAAACCTGGGTCGAGCGGGCGGTGGCTGAACATTCTGCATTGACTGCCTGAAGGAGACTTGCTGTGGCTTTTGTACAACTCGCCGAGGGCGAACTGCATTACCAACTCGATGGACCGGTCGATGCGCCGGTGCTGGTGCTGTCCAACTCCCTGGGCACTGACCTGCACATGTGGGACGCGCAGATCCCGGCGTTCTCCGAGCATTTTCGCGTGCTGCGTTTCGACACTCGTGGCCACGGCCAATCGCTGGTGACGCCGGGCCCGTACAACATCGAGCAACTGGGCCGCGACGTGCTCGCCTTGCTCGATGCCTTGCACATCGAACGCGCGCACTTCTGTGGATTGTCCATGGGTGGGTTGATCGGCCAGTGGCTGGGGATCAATGCCAGTGAGCGGCTGAACAAGCTGATCGTGTGCAACACCGCGGCGAAAATCGGCGATCCGTCGGTATGGGACCCGCGCATTGAAATGGTGCTGCGCGATGGTCAGGCGGCCATGGTTGCCCTGCGCGATGCCTCGATTGCCCGCTGGTTCACCCCGGACTTCTCCGCCGCCAACCCGGCGGCAGCCAAGCAGATTACCGACATGCTCGCGGCCACTTCGCCCGAAGGTTACGCGGCCAACTGCGCGGCGGTGCGCGATGCCGATTTCCGCGATCAGTTGTCCTCGATCAAGGCGCCGCTGCTGGTGATTGCCGGTAGTGAAGACGCGGTGACGCCGCCATCCGGCGGGCACTTCATTCAGGAACATGTGCCGGGCGCCGAGTACGCCGAGTTCTATGCGGCGCACTTGTCCAACGTCCAGGCAGGCAACGCGTTCAGCGAGCGCGTGCTGGCGTTTCTTTCGGCTGATTGAGGGTTTTCCTGTGGATGAGAAACAACGTTACGACGAGGGCATGGAAGTCCGTCGCGCGGTACTGGGCGACGCCCATGTCGACCGTAGCCTGACAACCCTGACCGAGTTCAACTCGGAGTTCCAGGAGATGATCACCCGTCACGCCTGGGGCGACATCTGGACGCGCCCGGGCCTGCCACGCCATACCCGCAGCCTCATCACCATCGCCATGCTGATCGGCATGAACCGCGAGGGCGAACTCAAGTTGCACCTGCGCGCCGCCGCCAACAACGGCGTGAGCCGTGGCGAAATCAAGGAAGTGATCATGCAGAGTGCGATCTACTGCGGGATTCCGGCGGCCAATGCGACCTTCCATCTGGCCGAGTCGGTGTGGGATGAGTTGGGGATTGAATCGCGGGAGTGATCCCGGTGATCCCGGTGATGGCTGTTGACTGAGTTGACGCCTTCGCGAGCAAGCCCGCTCCAACAGGGACCCACGATCAACTGTGGGAGCGGGCTTACTCGCGAAGGCGGCCGGTCAGTCGACATCACCTTCGACTGACACCCTACATTTGTTGTGTATTTACAGCAGGCTGATCGGATAGCTGATGATCAAGCGGTTCTCATCGAACTCGTTATTGCTGTAGTCGCGACGCATGGTCGAGTTGCGCCATTTCAGGTTCAGGTCTTTCAGCGCACCGCTCTGCACGGTGTAGCCCAGTTCCGATTCACGTCCCCATTCCTTGCCGTCGGTGATGCTGCCGGTGTGCACGTTATCGCCACTGATGTAGCGGTTCATCAGGGTCAGGCCCGGTACGCCGAGGGCGGCGAAGTTGTAGTCGTGGCGTACTTGCCATGAACGTTCCTGGGCATTGTCATAGCTGGAGTTGAAGCTGTCGTTGCCCAGGGTGCCGCCGCTGGTGCCGTTGACCCGCATCCAGGCGTTGTCGCCGGTGAGTTTTTGCAGGCCGACGTAGAAGGTGTTGCCGCCATACTTGGCCGAAAACAAGCCGTACAGGGTTTTGTTGTCCAGCTCGCCGGCCCGGGCGCTGCCGTCATCCTTGCCGTAGAAGAAACCCAGGTTGGCGCCCAGGGTCCAGTCGCCAAGCGGTTGGCTGTGGATCAAATTGACGAATTGCTGGCTGTAGATGTCCTTGAGCTCGGCGTTCCACAGGCCGATCTGGGTACGTTTGTCGTTGAACACGTACTCGCCACCCTGGAAGTTGAAACGGTCAGAGGTGAACGCGGCTTTGCCGGTCATCGACATGTCGTCCATGCTGCTGTCGTCGCGCGGGCTGTTCTGGCGGAACTGGCCGCCGTAGAGCGTCAGGCCATTGATTTCCTTCGAGGTGATCTGGCCGCCACGGAAAGTTTGCGGCAGCGAGCGACCATCGTCCGAGCGCAGGATCGGCAATACCGGCATCCATTCGCCAACCTTGACTTCGGTCTGCGACAGCTTGGCCTTGAACGCCACGTTGGTGCGGCCGAAATTGTCCGCCGGGCGGCCGTCATGGTCCAGCGGCAGCAGTTGCGTGCCGCCGGTGCCTTTGCCGCCGTCGAGCTTCACCGAGTACAACCCCAGCACATCCATGCCGAACCCGACGGTGCCCTGGGTGAACCCGGACTTGGCATCGAGGATGAAACTCTGCGTCCACTCTTCAGCCTTGCCCTGGGCCTTGGTCGGGTTAGTGAAGTTGCGGTTGATGTAGAAGTTGCGCAGGTTCAGGTTGACCTTGGCCCCTTCGACAAAACCCGGCTCCTCGGCGTAGGCGGGCAGGGCGGCACTGGCCAGTGCGGCGGCGATCAGACTGGGGACGAAATACTGCGCGGTGGAAGACGTCATGAGCTCGGGTCTCTCTAATTCTTGGGGATGAAACAGGGTGATGCCGCAACCCGGGGTTGCAGACGAATATTCGAAATCAGCACAAAACGAAGCGGGTCAGCCGGAGAGGGCAGGGCGCGGGGGCATGGCGTCGAACCTGTTGTTATTGGTTTTGTGGTTCGGATGGTGAATTGAATGTACTAGATGGTTCAATCGTAAAAAACGGGTTTTGGGCGATTATCGAACGAAAGTATATTCGTGCGAATTAGTATTTGTTTCATTTTTTCAAGTTTCATGTGTGTGGGCTGTTGTCAACCATTAGACCTGATAGTTGTTGTGAGGAGTTTCATGAGTTAGGGTTTTTATCGTGTTGCCCAAGGGTGATTAACTAACGCTTTAAACAGGAGGTTGCCATGAAAACTTCAAGGTCGGAGAATGGATGGCCAGTTAGTGATAGGGGAGATGTACCGTCTGTATCGGGAAGATTGAATGGAATTCTCAAGGTGCAAGGTGAAAGAGATACTGATGTTACAGCGACGGGTTTATATTTTCATTGGTTCAAGGACCCCACCTATTTTTTTCTGCTCGTAGAGGACAACAAAATCGGGATGGAGTTGATTCTCAGAGGTGACGAACTCGAGGCTGGCAAAAGATACGTTATTGATATGAAGAACCCTAGTGATGTGGAGGCGTCGCTCCTTTGGAAGGGGTCTGCGGGACAGTCTGAATCGGACAAGGTCGGGGAGCTACATGTCAGGTTCATTACTCCGGAAGGTGATTTTGAGAGAATCGACGGGGATTTTGATTTTGAATATACAGAAACCGGTGTGGGATTTGAGCGGAAAGTAGGATTTTCGTGTCTGAATTTTTCGTTAAAAGTGCCGAATAAAAAAATTTCGTAAAGGTGTGGGTTTTGATTTGTTCGGTATGTTGGAGTTGTGAAGTTGATATGAGTAAGTGTGTTGGTTACTCAAGGCGAGTGCCAATAAATACCCGCGCCATGGAGCACATATAGCTCAATGGCGTGGGTTTTTTCGTATTGGCAGATCAGAACATCTTCATCTTCGGCGCTTCTTCTTTCAACGGCTCGTTCTTCGCCGTCTGTTCGTTCCAGCCACCACCTAGTGCCTTGTACAGGTTGACCTGACTGATCAGCTGCGCCAGGCGATCGGTGATCAGACTCTGTTCGGAGTTGAACAGCTGACGCTGGGCATCGAGGAACGTCAGGTTGCTGTCGACACCGATGCGATAACGACGCTCGGCCAGGCGGTAGTAGTCCTGGTTGGCGCTGACCAGATTACGCTGTGCCTGTACCTGGTCGGTATAGGTCCCGCGTGCGGCCAGGCCGTCGGCGACTTCCTGGAAGGCCGTTTGAATGGACTTCTCGTAGTTCGCCACACCAATGTCTTTCTGGATCTTCGAGTAATCCAGGCTGGCGCGCAGGCTGCCGGCGTTGAAGATCGGCAGGTTGATCTGCGGCTGGAACAGCCAAGTACCCGAACCGCCCTTGAACAGGCCGGACAGGTCCGGGCTCAGGGTCCCGGCGTTGGCGGTCAGGCTGATGCTCGGGAAGAACGCTGCCCGTGCCGCGCCGATGTTGGCGTTGGCCGCCTTGAGGTTGTGCTCGGCCTGGAGGATGTCCGGACGACGTTGCAGCAAGTCCGACGGCAGGCCGGCCGGTACTTCGGCCAACAGATCGTCGTTCAACGGTTTGGCCGCTGGCAGGTTGGCCGGGACGCCGGTACCCAACAGCAGTACCAGGCTGTTTTCATCCTGGGCGACCTGGCGGGTGTAGCGGGCCAGTTGCGCACGGGCGTTTTCCACCGAGGTCCGCGACTGCGCCAGGTCCAGGGCCGAGGCGACTCCCACTTCGTTGCTGCGCGCGGTGAGCTTGTAGCTCTCCTCGAACGCGGCGAGGGTGTCCTGGGTGACTTTCAGCAGTTCCTTGTCGGCCTGCCAGGTCAGGTAGGCGTTGGCGACGCTGGCCACCAGGCTGAGCTGCGTGCTGCGCCGGCCTTCTTCGGTGGCGAAGTACTTCTGCAACGCTTCCTCGTTCAGGCTGCGAACCCGACCGAACAGGTCGAGTTCGTAGGCGTTGACGCCAACCGTGGCCGAGTAGGAGCTGGTGATGCCGGCTTCGCCGGTCTGCGACGCGTTAGCCGGAAGGCGCTGACGGCTGCCGGTGCCGTTGGCCGAGACGGCCGGGAACAGATCGGCGCGGGAGATGCGGTACTGCGCCGCAAACGCGTCGATGTTCAGGGCCGCGACACGCAGGTCACGGTTGTTTTCCAGGGCCACCTGGATCAGCTGTTGCAGCGCCGGGTCATGGAAAAACTGCTTCCAGCCCTGCTCGGCAGCCGCTTGCGCCGGTGCCTGGGCCGGCGAGTACGCCGGGCCCTGCGGGTACTGGCCCGCCACCGGTGCTTCGGGCTGCTGATAATCAGGTATCAGCGAGCAGCCACCGAGCACGAAGGCGGCGACTGCCAGGGAGAGTAGCGACTTGCTCATTAGCCAGCCTCTTTAGGAGTTTCAGTAGCGTCATCCTGGTCGACCTTTTTACGCTGGCCAATGGACGACACGGTGACGAAAAACAGCGGGACCCAGAAGATCGCCAGCACAGTGGCGGTGATCATACCGCCGATCACGCCGGTACCGATTGCATGTTGGCTACCGGAACCTGCGCCCGTGGATATCGCCAGTGGTACCACGCCGAGGACGAAGGCGAGCGAGGTCATGATGATCGGTCGCAGACGCATGCGGCAGGCTTCGATTGCCGCGTCGCGCAGGCTACGCCCTTGTTCATGCAGTTCCTTTGCAAATTCGACAATCAGAATGGCGTTTTTCGCCGCCAGACCGATAGTCGTCAACAGGCCTACCTGGAAGTACACGTCGTTGGACAAACCGCGCAGGCTGGTGGCCATCAGTGCACCGATGATCCCCAGCGGTACCACCAACATTACCGCGATCGGAATCGACCAGCTTTCATACAGCGCCGCCAGGCACAGGAACACCATCAGCAGCGACAGGGCGTACAGCGCCGGTGCTTGCGAGCCGGACAAACGTTCTTCGTACGACAGGCCGGTCCAGGAAATACCGACACCCGCCGGCAGCTTCTTGGCAATGGCTTCGACTTCGAGCATGGCTTCACCGGTGGAATAGCCTGGCGCCGGGGCACCGAGGATTTCCATCGCTTCCACGCCGTTGTAGCGGGCCAGTTTCGGTGAACCGTAGATCCACTCGCCCTTGGCGAACGCCGAGAACGGAACCATGGTGCCGGCGCTGTTGCGCACGTACCACTTCTGCAGGTCTTCAGGGCCCATTCGAGAGCCTGGAATGCCTTGCACGTAAACCTTCTTCACCCGACCACGGTCGATGAAGTCGTTGACGTAGCTACTGCCCAGGGCAATCGACAGGGTGTTGTTGATGTCGGCGATGGTAATGCCCAGGGCACTGGCCTTCTCGTCATCGATTTCCAGCTGGTATTGCGGTTCGTCGTTCAGGCCGTTCGGACGCACCTGAGTCAGGATCTTGCTTTGCGCGGCCATGCCGAGGAACTGGTTGCGCGCTTCCATCAGTTTTTCGTGACCGATACCGGCGCGGTCCTGCAGGAACACGTCGAAACCGGTGGCGTTACCCAGTTCCAGTACCGCCGGTGGCGCGAAGGCGAACACCATGGCGTCGCGGAAGGTGAAGAAGTGCTGCTGGGCACGGGCCGCCACCTTGAACACGTTGTTGTCGGCGTTACGTTCGTCCCACGGACGCAGCATGATGAACGCCATGCCCGAACTCTGGCCACGGCCGGCGAAGTTGAAGCCGGTCACGGTGAACACCGAGTTCACCGCATCGCCTTCACCGCCATCCTTGCCCGGACGCAGCAGGAATTCACGCATTTCATCGACGACCACCTGGGTACGCTGGGCCGTGGAGCCTGCCGGGGTTTGCACCTGGGCGAACAGTACACCCTGGTCTTCTTCCGGCAGGAACGCCGTTGGAATGCGGGTGAACAGCCAGATCATGCCCACAACGATCAGCAGATACGCCAACAGATACGGGATCTTGCGCTGCAGGATATTGCCGACACCGCGCTCGTAGCCGCGAACGCCGCGGTCGAAATTGCGGTTGAACCAGCCAAAGAAACCGCGTTTCGGTACGCCGTGCTCGCCTTTTGGAATCGGCTTGAGCATGGTCGCGCAAAGCGCCGGGGTGAAGATCAGCGCAACCAGTACCGACAGGGCCATGGCCGAGACGATGGTGATCGAGAACTGCTTGTAGATCACGCCGGTGGAACCGCTGAAGAACGCCATCGGCAGCAGAACCGCCGACAGTACCAGGGCAATACCGACCAGTGCGCCCTGGATCTGGCCCATGGACTTCTTGGTGGCTTCCTTGGGTGACAGGCCCTCCTCGCTCATCACCCGTTCGACGTTTTCCACCACGACGATGGCGTCGTCCACCAGCAAGCCGATGGCGAGCACCATGCCGAACATGGTCAGGGTGTTGATGCTGAAACCGGCGGCCGCGAGGATGCCGAACGTACCGAGCAATACCACCGGTACGGTCATGGTGGTGATCACCGTGGCGCGGAAGTTTTGCAGGAACAGGAACATCACCAGGAACACCAGCGCAATCGCTTCGACCAGGGTGTGAACCACGCCCTTGATCGACTCCGTTACAACCGGGGTGGTGTCATACGGGAACACCACTTCCATCCCTTGCGGGAAGAACGGCTTGAGGCTGTCGATGGTCGTGCGCAGAGCCTTGGCGGTATCGAGCGCGTTGGCACCGGTGGCCAGTTTCACCGCCAGGCCGGAAGCCGGGGCGCCGTTGAACTGGGCGTTGATGCTGTAGTTCTCGCCACCCAGACCGACTTCGGCAACGTCTTTCAAGCGAACCTGGGAACCGTCCTTGTTGACCTTGAGCAGGATCTTGTCGAATTGCTCAGCGGTCTGCAGACGGGTCTTGCCGATGATCGTCGCGTTCAACTGGGTGCCGGGCAGGGCAGGCAGGCCGCCGAGCTGGCCGGACGACACCTGGACGTTCTGCGCGGCGATGGCGGTCTTGACGTCGATCGGGGTCAGGTTGTAGTTGTTCAACTTGGCCGGGTCGAGCCAGATACGCATGGCGTACTGCGAACCGAACACCTGGAAGTCACCGACACCGGCGGTTCGCGAGATCGGGTCCTGCATGTTCGACACGATGTAGTTGGACAGGTCGTCCTTGGTCATGCTGCCGTCACGCGACACCACGCCGATCACCAACAGGAAGTTCTTCACTGCCTTGGTGACGCGGATACCCTGCTGTTGCACTTCTTGTGGCAGCAGCGGGGTGGCCAGGTTCAGCTTGTTCTGCACCTGAACCTGTGCGGTGTCGGAGTTGGTGCCTTGCTCGAAGGTCGCGGTAATGGTCATGGTGCCGTCGGAGTTACTTTCCGACGAGACATAACGCAGGTTGTCGATACCGTTGAGCTGTTGCTCGATCACCTGGACCACGGTGTCCTGTACCGTTTGTGCCGAAGCACCCGGGTAGGTCACGGAGATGGCGATCGCTGGAGGCGCGATGCTCGGGTACTGGTTGATCGGCAACCGCAGGATCGATAGTGCCCCGACCAACATGATCACCAGGGCGATTACCCAGGCGAAAATCGGACGGTCGATAAAAAATTTCGACATGGTTTACTCCCCTTTGCCGCCGGAGGCTTTATCAGCTGCCTGGGCGGGGGCCGGGTTCTTTACGGCTACGTTGGTCGCTTCACTGGCCTTGACTTCGATGCCAGGTTTGACGAATTGCAGACCTTCGGTGATCAGACGATCGCCGGCCTTCAGGCCGTCTTCGATCAGCCACTGATTACCGACGGTGCGGTTGGCCTTCAGTTGACGCAGTTCGACTTTGTTGTCCGGGCCGACAACCAGTGCGGTCGGCGAACCCTTGAGGTCACGGGTCACGCCTTGCTGCGGGGCCAGGATCGCCGCGCTATTTACACCGGCCAGCAACTTGGCGTGCACGAACATGCCAGGCAGAAGGGTGTGGTCAGGGTTCGGGAAAATGGCGCGCAGGGTGACGGAACCGGTGGTCTGGTCAACCGAGATTTCGGAGAACTCCAGTTTGCCGTCCAGCTTGTAATCGCTGCCGTCTTCGAGGGTCAGCTTGACCGAGGCCGCGTTGTCGCCGGCTTTTTGCAGGCGGCCGCTTTCCAGCTCGCGGCGCAGTTGCAACAGCTCGACGGAGGACTGCGTCACGTCGACGTAGATCGGGTCGATTTGCTGAATCACTGCCATTGCATCGACCTGGGCATTGCTGACCAGCGCGCCTTCGGTCACCGAAGAGCGGCCGATACGGCCGGTCAGCGGGGCATAGACCTTGGTGTAGCGCACGTTGATCTGTGCGGTTTGCAGCGCGGCTTCCGATTGCAGACGGTTGGCCACGGCGGTGTCGTATTCCTGACGGCTTACGGCTTGTTCGTCGACCAGTTGCTTGTAGCGGTCGGAAACCGACTTGGTCGAACGCAGGTTGGCTTCGGCGCTGGCGAGCGTAGCTTCATAGATCGAAGGGTCGATCTGATAGAGCTGCTGGCCGGCCTTGACGTCGCTGCCTTCCTTGAACAGGCGCTTGAGAATGATGCCGTTGACCTGCGGACGGACTTCGGCAATGCGGAATGCACTGGTGCGGCCAGGCAGATCGGAGGTCAGGGTGAAAGCTTGCGGTTGCAGAGTCACGACGCCGACCTGAGGGGGTGGGGCGACCGGTGCTGCCTCTTCCTTTTTGCATCCGCTGAGTAGCGATGCCAGGGCGACGGCGGCGACCAGAGCGGTAACAGCTGGCTTGAATTGCATGAAAATCCTCGGGTCAGGCGCGCAAGGAGCGCACCGGAAAGGTGGAAGGTTGAAATTTGTTTACCGAGTGGATAAGTAGTTTGCTAAGGAATATACTTACGTACATGGTTGTTTGTAAAGACCCAAGCTGCGTATCACCGTCGTTACACAAGCCGTTGAAAGGTTGGAATTGTAGGCCGGGGACGAACCCCCAGAACGTTCGCCCCACTTTTATTCAGCTGATATTCAGACATCGCTGAAGCACCCTGATTGAGGTTGTACTGCCATGGTCCGTCGTACCAAAGAGGAAGCTCAGGAAACCCGCGCGCAAATTCTCGTGGCGGCCGAAAAGGCCTTTTACGAGCGAGGCGTGGCGCGCACGACCCTGGCGGACATCGCGACCCTGGCCGGCGTCACTCGCGGGGCCATTTACTGGCACTTCAGCAACAAGGCGGATCTGGTGCAGGCCATGCTCGACACCTTGCATGAGCCGCTGGAAGAAATGGCCAAGGCCAGCGAAAGCGAGGACGAACTCGACCCCCTGGGATGCATGCGCAAACTGTTGATTCATTTGTTTCATCAAATTGCGCTGGACCCGAAAACCCGACGTATTAATGAGATTCTGTTTCATAAGTGCGAATTCACCGATGAAATGTGCGATCTGCGCCAACAACGAGTGTCAGCCAGCCTTGAATGCAATGTGCGAATCGGCCTGGCCTTGAGTAATGCCGTAAATCGCGGCCAGTTGCCGGAAAACCTCGACACCGCCCGCGCTGCGATCAGCTTGCATGCTTATATTGACGGCATCCTGTACCAGTGGTTGCTGGCCACAGACAGTTTTGAATTGCACACCGAAGCCGAGCGTTGGGTCGATACAGGGCTGGACATGCTGCGCTTGAGCCCCAGCCTGCGCAAATGAAACAAAATTTCTATTGGGTCCGCGTGTTTCACCCAAGGACCGTTCTGTCACTCGATGTGCTGTAATGGGGTGCTTTTATATACGTACCCTCGGCGGGATGACAGGTAGCAAGTTCAGTATTTTGTAGGGAATTTGTGTCAATCCGGTGAGAAACCTGTCCAGACCTTGTGGGGCAAGTGCTAATCCTTCAGGTACAAAAAAGCCCCGGCTCTTTCGAGTCGGGGCTTTTGCGTTTCAATGGCTGCTGATTACAGCGTCGGGTAGTCGATGTAGCCGACCGGGCCCTTGGCGTAGAACAGTTCCGGGCGCGCTTCGTTCAGCGGCGCGTCAGCCTGCAAACGTGCCGGCAAGTCCGGGTTGGCAATGAACGGCACGCCAAAGGCGACCGCATCGGCCTTGCCGCTGGCCAGCCAGGCATTGGCGCTGTCCTTGGTGAAGCGCTCGTTGGCGATGTAAGGGCCGCCGAAGGCTTCCTTGAGTTGCGGGCCGAGGCTGTCCGCACCTTCTTTCTCGCGGGAGCAGATGAACGCGATGCCACGCTTGCCCAGTTCACGAGCCACGTAGGTGAAGGTTTCGGACAGGTTGTCATCGCCCATGTCATGGGAATCGGCGCGTGGTGCCAGGTGCACACCGACGCGGCCGGCGCCCCAGATTTCGATGGCGGCGTCAGTCACTTCCAACAGCAGGCGGGCACGGTTTTCCAGGGAACCGCCGTAGTTGTCGGTGCGCTGGTTGGTGCTGCTTTGCAGGAACTGGTCGAGCAGGTAGCCGTTGGCGCCGTGGATTTCCACGCCGTCGAAGCCGGCGGCCTTGGCGTTCTCGGCACCGACGCGATAGGCGTCTACGATGTCGGCGATTTCAGCGGTTTCCAGGGCGCGCGGCGTCGGGTAGTCGGCCATCGGGCGCACCAGGCTGACGTGGCCCTTTGGCTGTATGGCGCTCGGCGCGACCGGGGCATCGCCGTTCAGGTACGACGGGTGCGACACCCGGCCCACGTGCCACAGTTGCAGGAAGATCTTGCCGCCCGCGCCATAGACCGCCTTGGTCACGTTGGACCAGCCACGTACCTGATCGTTGGACCAGATGCCCGGGGTGTCCGGGTAGCCGACGCCCATCGGGGTGACCGAAGTGGCTTCGCTGAGGATCAGGCCGGCGGAGGCACGCTGCACGTAGTACTCGGCCATCAGTGCATTCGGCACCCGGCCTTCGTCGGCGCGGCAGCGGGTCAGCGGCGCCATGATGATGCGGTTGGCCAACTCGAGGTCGCCCAGTTTGATCGGATCGAAAATAGTCGTCATCTAATACAACCCTCGTGAGGTAATGGTGAATCAGTTGGTAGCAGGTGCCAGATCGGGATTGCCGCTCTGACGGAAAGTAATCAGGGTCACCAGCAGGGCGAGTACCGCCAGTACCGCTGCCGCGAGCGGCACGCTGGTCAGGCCGAAGCCGTGGGCGATCACGCTGCCACCGACCCAGGCACCGAGTGCGTTGCCGACGTTGAAAGCGCCGATGTTCAAGGTCGACACCAGGTTCGGTGCGGCCTTGCCGAAGGTCACTACGTTCACTTGCAGCGCCGGTACGGCGGCAAAACACGCGGTGGCCCAGAGGAACAGGGTGATTTCGGTCGGGATCAGCGCGACGCTGGTCCAGGTCAGCACGGTGGACACCACGGCCATGGTGATGAACACGCCGATCAGCGTTGCGGCCATGCCTTTGTCGGCCAACTTGCCGCCGATGATGTTGCCGACCGTCAGGCCCAGGCCGATCAGCATCAGGGTCCAGGTCACGCCACGGGGTGAGACGCCGGTGACTTCGCCCAGCAGCGGCGCAACGTAGGTGAACAGGGTGAACACCGAGGCGGCGAACAGTGCGGTCATGCTCAGGGACAGCCAGATGCCAGCGCCCTTGAGCGCGGCCAGTTCGGCGCGCATGTCGAGTTTTTCTTCATCACGCTGTGCCGGCAGGAAGCGGATCAGACCGATCAGGGCGATCACACCGATCACGGTCACCGCCCAGAAGGTCGAGCGCCAGCCGGCTTCCTGACCGAGGGCGGTGCCCAGCGGTACGCCGAGGACGTTGGCCAGGGTCAGGCCTGTGAACATCAGGGCCACGGCCGAAGCGCGCTTGTTCGCAGGCACCAGGCCGGCGGCTACCACTGAACCGATGCCGAAGAAGGCGCCATGGCACAGGGCGGTGACCACACGGGCAAACATCAGCACGTTGTAGTCGCCGGCCACTGCGCAGAGCAGGTTGCCGACAATGAAAATGCCCATCAACGCCACCAGGGCTGCCTTGCGCGGCAGTTTGGCGGTGGCCAGCGCCATGAACGGCGCGCCGATGGCCACGCCCAGGGCGTAACCGGTCACCAGCCAGCCGGCACCAGGGATCGACACACCGAGGTCAGCCGCCACGTTGGGCAACAGGCCCATGATGACGAACTCGGTGGTGCCGATGGCGAAGGCGCTCAAGGCCAGGATGAGTAGCGGGAGGGGCATGGGGTAATTCCTTTTTTAGCCGACTGACGTTAAGGGTCAGAGCTCTTTGTTAAAGGTGCGGAGGAACTCCTGGATGGTTTCCTCGTTGCGTTTGAAAAAGTGCCACTGGCCGACTTTGCGGCTGCTGATCAGGCCGGCGCGTTGCAGGGTCGCCAGGTGTGCGGACACCGTGGACTGCGACAGGCCGCAACGTTGATCGATCTGCCCGGCGCAAACGCCGTGCTCGTTGCTGTGGGACTGGTCGGGAAATTCGACGGTCGGGTCCTTGAGCCAGTGCAGGATTTCTCGCCGTACTGGGTGCGCCAGGGCTTTTATTATTTCGTCGAGATTGATGGTCATGATGTGGGCTCGTGATGTGTAAAACGCTATATCGCGATGAGGCGAACTTTAAATCGGTATTTCGCGATATACAAATATGATTTGGCTCTGACCAGCTCACATTTCGGTATATCGAGTTATAACGATACGTTGAGTGTAACAAGACAAGGGGGCAGTGCTAAGCTGCGCCCATGAACTATCTCGCACATCTTCACCTCGGTGGCCAGCGTCCCGGCCAATTGCTCGGCAGCCTGTATGGCGATTTCGTCAAGGGACGGCTGCAAGGGCAATTCGCTCCGGAGATCGAGAGGGCTATCCAGTTGCACCGCAGCATCGACGTGTTCACCGATCGCCATCCCCTGGTGGATATCGCGTTGTCGCGTTTCGCCCTGATCCGTCGGCGCTACGCGGGGATCGTGCTCGACGTGTTTTTCGACCATTGCCTGGCCCGGGACTGGGCGCTGTATGCCGACCGGCCCCTGGCGTTATTCACCTCGGACGTTTATCGGGTGCTGTCCAGCGAACGGCAATTGCCGGAGCGCCTGGCGAAGATTGCGCCGCACATGGTGGCCAATGACTGGTTGGGGTCGTATCAGGAGTTCGAAGTGCTGGAGCAGGTGTTGCGCGGGATCTCGCGACGCCTGACCCGGCCGGAGGAGCTGGCGGCGGCGATGCAGGAACTGCGGCGGTTGTATGAGCCGTTGAGCGAGGACTTCAGGCTGTTCTATCCGCAGCTGCAGGATTTTGCCCGGAACTATCCAACGGTATAGATCCAATGTGGGAGCGGGCTTGCTCGCGAAGGCGGTGTGTCAGGCGACATTGATATCGGCTGACACACCGCC